>JALNZH010000133.1 GCA_023229405.1 Bacteroidota bacterium | reverse complement strand
TATAGAAGATGCGATGACAATGAAGATAGTATTGTCATGCACAATCAGAGACAACGGGCATATTAAATAAGGAAAACAGAATTGACGATACAGAGATCGTTTTTGGGAGGGGGCGAAAAAAATAAATGATACAGCGTTGAAACGTTTGGTTCGTCCGATTGTGTGTTCATGGATTCGCATGGCAGAACAACCGCACAAACGGATAATTGCTGATCGATTGTAATAATATTTGTTTTCTGATCATCGGCGAGTTTTACCGTTGTTACTTCGGTGGTGCAACATTGATCAGCCGCCATTTCGTCACCGCAGCCGCAGGGATCTTCAACATTGGTAGTGGCGAGCATCATTTCAGATTCACCCCCGCAGGTATGAACAATAATGTTCAATCCTGCCGACAGGGTCAAATAAACGAATACCAACAATATAGTAATGATCTTTTGCATAGATTAAATATACGCATTATATAGAACAACAGCGAATGAAGCGTATGTTCCCTGGTTGAGCCTTAATGATGCGGCAGCTGCACAGGATCTTCCGAGTGGGGGAAGTTTTTCATCGTCAACACGAAATAATGATATGCTGCCTTCCAGCTTTCTTCCACCTCTTTTGTACAGTGTTCCTTTAGAACGCTGTGGATAGCGAATAATAACGCCGAACCAAACGAAACAAAGTGGTGCGGTTCGATGCCGTAGGATTGATGAATCATTCCTAAATTATATAACATCGGCTGCAACTGCCCCTGATCGTTGATATTTTCGACTGCGACGCGAAGCATCCGCATCAGTTTTTTTTGCTGCTCTTGCATATCGCCGCGGAACATTTCTCTCGCTTTCGGTTCCATCCGAAACAGTTCCTGATAGAGCAAGTCGGCGACACGGTCCTCATGCGCTTCCAGCTGCGCAAATGTTGTGCGGACGATCTCTTGTTGTTTGGGTGTCATACATACTCCATTCGTTGTGACTGTTGTCGGACAAGGATTGTTGTCCGTAACAGCGGTTAAATAATTGCCTCATCCAGCACGAATTGTTCGTTCACTTCATTCAGCGTTTGTTCTAGCAGCAGGCGCTGTTGTTCATTTTCTTCGATCAGCCGGTGAATCACCGGTGTAACTGTTGTATCACCGAGTGAATGAAGTGAACGTTCATACAGCGCGATCATTTCATTTTCCCGTTCAATAAAATGTTCCAGAACGGCAGTGACGGAAGAAAATTCATCAAGTGATTTCATACGAACCTCATACAAAGTGGAAGTCTTAAGTTTTTATGAACGGCATTAATGCTTCAATATCCCGATGGAACGACCCGGATTTATCTTTAAATTTTCCGTCGATCATCTCCCACAATGCATCCTGTGATATCCAGCCTTTGACTACATTCAACGCTGCTAACGCACTTAATGCCGCGCGGCTTCCAGTGCAGAGTGCGCGAAGCGGCAGCCTGGAAATCTTACCAGCACACTCGAATTCCGGCAGGGTCTGATCTGCTATGATGATAGTTTCTGCGACGCACCGGGAGAGAGTTCCGTTGGCCAGTACTTCTTTTAAACCATCTGCGGATGCGATAATTACGGCATCCGGCTGATCGATGCCGGTGAAGAGGATTTCATCATTGCTGACACACAGTTCGGAAAGAGAAAAACCCGATCCTTGCGTGACAGGGTTGTCATTTTTTTGCGTTGCGTGCAATCCGCTGGCGATTGCCGATTTCATATAGAGAAACGATGCCAACTGTACTTTTTCACCTGCCGTTCCTGCCAAAACAATGCGGCGTGAACCGTTTAATGCAGAGGTGTATGCAGGAGTGACTGTATCATCGATTGTTTTTTTCAGATTTCCCAAAACTTTTTCTTTATACAATGTTGCGAAGTCTTTTCGCTGTGGAACTCCACCGTCGTTGGAATGGCGTAGTTTTTCGTTCATTGTTTTTCCGTCGAACTTGTTGAACGGCACTGCCCATTCCGTGCATAATTCCAGCACTTCCACCATTGCAAAGCCGGGATGATTCACCGCATCGGCTATGATCGATCCAAGATTTTTATCCGTCGCTACCGCCTGTTTTATATACGTTGCACCGCAACTTTTCATGATCGAGCAGATATCGATCGGTGGAACGATATTCCCCGCCGGCGTCGTCGGCGTAACAAACTCCAGCGGAGAAAATTGCGAATGTTGTCCACCGGTCATGCCGTAGAGAAAATTATTTGCCAAAATAACGGTGACATCAACATTCATTAATGCCGCATTCACCAGATGAAGCAGGCCGATCGTCGCACCGCCGTCGCCAATAACAACGATAGTTTTTAATTTTGAATTGCGTAAAATTCCGTCCGCCAGTTCGATGCCGGTCGCAAAGGCGGTGGATCGTCCATGTGTGGTGTGGAATGTGTGTGGAGTGGCGAAGAGAGAATCAAGAATGCCGATGCAACCGATGTCGCTGACGATGCAGACGTTTTTCGGATCGATGTTCAACGCAAAGAGCGCTTCATCAAGATGATTCACATAATGATGATGACCGCATCCTTTGCAGAACGGAAAGACCGCATTGTCTTTTGTATATGTATGGTGCTGTAATGTTTCTTCCATCAGGAGTTCACTTCTTTTACAATAACGCATCCATAATATTTTTTGGGGTAATCAATGTACCGACGGCATTCACGCCGACGATTTCCTGATCCGGAAACAACGACCGGATAACGCTTCGGTATTGTCCTGTTAAATTCTCTTCCGCAACAACAATTCGTTTCACTCCGGCCGCCGCCGCTTGTAGCGCAGTTCCCGGAACAGGGAAGAGTGAAATAACATTCGCATTGCGGACTTTTTTCCCCGCCAAACGTGCGCGTCGGATCGCCTCACGTGCCGTACGGGCAGTAATTCCAAAACTGACCACTAATGTGTTTGCCTGTTCTTCGTTGTCGATGCGGATGATCGACATCTCTTCCGCATGCGCGTCGATCTTTGCCTGTAAGTGAAGTAGCACATCGATTGTTTCTCTTGAATTTTTTTGCAACGTTCCTTTTTTATCGTGTGCCGACCCGGTCATGGTTACTTTGTAATCTCCGCCGACAGGCGAAAAGAGGGGCACATCCTCAAGATTCTGAAAATCGTATGTGTGATGCTCTGTGCCGTTTTTTGTACTGAATTCTTTTCGGTAACTCACCGGTGCACTGACTAATTTTATAAAATCGACATCTTCGGACATCATGCCCACTTCTTTATCGGAAAGAATGATCACCGGAGTTCTCAACAGCTCAGCCCACTTGAAGGCGATCGTTGTCACTTCGTAACATTCCTGGGGTGTGCTCGGTGCGAACATAGGAATTGTGTATCCGCCCGATGTGCAGAATTCGGTAAAGAGAATATCCGCCTGACCGTTTTGTGTTGCACCTCCTGTGCTTGGACCAAGCCGTTGCACTAGCGCAATAACAACGGGGAGTTCCGTCATCAGTGCGTATTGTACGGTCTCAATCATCAAAGACCAGCCAGGACCAGAAGAAGCGGTCATCGCTTTTATACCCCTGCCCGATGCTCCCACGCAATACGCAAGCGCAGAAATTTCATCCGGAGCGGAGATCGCTACGCCATTGCGTTGCGGTAACTGTTCGATCATCGCCTTGTACACGCCAGAGGCAGGTGTAATCGGATAACCGGCAAAAAATTGACATCCCGCATGCAGCGCTCCTTCGGCAATCATTTGATTTCCGGTGCGGATTTTTATAGAAGATTGGACCATGATATTCCAGGATAGTGAACCATCGTAATTAATAGCTATTTATGTGCCGAGTTCTGAATGTAAAAATCCAAGGAAATTCGAGTCCTATTTTTTAGACTTGCGAAAAAATTGAAGATGAATTGCGAAAGTGGGAATGCTCCTAGTGTGATAAAACGCACTCACCCGTTCTACGTTGGAGACAAAAAACGACTGAGTGTATCTAGGATAGGAGATTGTTACAGCATCGATATTGCAGGAATGATAGTTTCTGAAATGCGGATGGTTTATCTGCAAAAAAAATTTTTGCTGGTCTGGAAAATACATTGGAGGGTGTGGTGACATACAAATTATCGTTACACCGTGTGACGGATGTGATTGTATATCCCTCCAATTTGTCAATTTCTGTTTTACAATTGTATCGATACAATTATTCGATTGAATGATTCAGTTTCACCTCAAATTAATTGCCCTTCATTCACTTGATTTCATTTTTCTCCACAATTGAATAACAATCATCAATTGCATTTAGAGGAATCTCTCCATACTTTCTAAAAATAAAAATATGGAGTACCAATGAAAATACTAGTTCTCATAATTCTATTATCGTTACAGATTTTTGCACAGCATAAGGATAAACCAACCCAACCAAATCTTATGGAACGAAAATACACGATCGAAAAACTGCAGATGGGTGATGTCGGCCCGGTACGAATTGTACAATTGTATGCCGATGGATTTGAAAAACTCTCCACAAAAGAAAAAATATTTACTTATTATCTGGCGCAATCCGCACTCGCCGCACGTGATATCTCTATCGATCAGCGGCATCGGCACGCTCTGGAGATCCGGGAACTGTTGGAAGCGGTATATCTCCATCAGGAGGGAATCGATCCTGCACTGATGGAACAGGTGACATTATATACGAAATTGTTTTGGGTGAATAATTCCCAGTATGACAATATCACATCGAGAAAATTCGTTCCATTGTTCTCCGCAGAGCAGTTTGCATTAGCAGTGAAAAGCGCTGTGGCCAAAGGAGCGACAATACCATTAAACAATGGCGAAACGCTTGACCAAAAACTTGAACAACTTCGCCCTTCGATTTTTGACGTTACCTACGAACCGGTTCAGACAAACAAAACTCCCGGAGAAGATATGATCGCCGGAAGCGCCAACAACAATTACGTAGGGACGAACTTCGCGGAAGTTGAAGCATGGGCAAAAGCCGGAAACGAAAAGAATCCGCTCAACTCCAAAGTGGTAAAAGAGAACGGACAACTGGTTGAAAAAGTATACCGTACCGGGACGAAACATCTCGGAGGGTCCGTACCGGCTGGGTTGTACGCAGAAGATCTGCAGGTGGCAATCTCGTATCTGGAAAAAGCAAAAGCGTACGCATCAAACACACGCCAAGCGGATAATCTTGATAAGCTGATAACATTTTACCGTACGGGCGATTTGAACGACTGGCGGGCGTACAATATCGGTTGGGTAAAAGAAACTGAATCGCAAGTAGATATGATCCACGGATTCATTGAAGTTTACCTGGATGCTCGCGGAGCGAAAGGACAGTTCGAATCGGTTGTAAATTTTGCAAATCCGGAACTGACCGAACTTTTTCAGAAAGTTGGTACGAACGCACAATATTTTGAAGACCGTATGCCATGGGAACCAAAATATAAAAAATCGGACGTCAAGCCGTTAAAATATACGGTTATTAATGTTGTGGTAGAAACAGGCGATGCCGGACCTGTCAGTGCAATCGGTATTAATCTGCCGAACGAACAGGATGTGCGTGAACAGTACGGCAGCAAATCCGTGACTCTCTACAACATTGTTGATGCGTATGATAAAACCGGCGGAAAAGATATCCTCAAAGAGTTTGCTTCCAGTCCGGAGGAAATTGTGTTGTCCGAACAGTACGGTTCCTTGGCGGACAATATGCATACCGCGCTACACGAAGTGTTGGGACATGCCTCCGGCAAAGTTTCGCCGAATCTGAAAGTAGATCCGCAGGCAGCGCTTCCCGGTTACTATTCCACGCTGGAAGAAGCTCGCGCTGACCTGGTGGCGCTCTATCATATCTGGGATCCGAAACTGGTGGAGATTGGCATTATTCCGAACACAATGGATGTTGTGAGAGCGATGTACACAAAAGAAGTGCGAAATGCAGGATTGATTCAATTGCAGCGAGTTCCGAAAGGACACAACCAGCTGGAAGAAGATCATATGAAGAATCGCCAAATGAATGTCCATTGGCTCTGGAAGAATGCCGATTGTATTGAGCGTTATCAAAAGGATGGGAAAACGTATTTTCGTGTGACCAGTTATGAAAAAATGCGCGATGGTGTCGGGAGATTGCTTGCAGAGATCCAGCGGATAAAATCCGAAGGAGATCTTGCGGCAGCGAAAACTTTGATCGATACCTACGGTTTTAAGATTGATACGGCGCTGCGGGATGAAGTGCTTGCCCGTATGGAAAAACTGGATCGTGCCGTTTATACCGGCTTTGTCATGCCGAAATTGGAACCGGTAAAAGATGCCAAAGGCAATATCACCGATGTAACGATCGAATATGGAATGGATCTGGGAAAACAGATGCTGGAATATTCTTCTTTTACAAAAGAAGAAAAAGCAAAAGCCCGGAAGGTGCTGGACAAGAAGTAAAAGATCTTGTATCGATAACAACAACGCCGTTCCTCTGAGCGGCGTTGTTGTTATGCACGGATAAAAAGGGAAAATAATCTGCATGGAACCAAGAATTGAAACAATCGGCGAGATGAAACTGATTGGGCAACATCTCACCGTGACAATTCTGGAAAATAAAACATTTGAATTGTGGCGGAGTTTTATGTTGAGGAGAAAAGAGATTACCAGCACCCGTAACGCCCATCGTATGAGCATGGAAATATATCATTCTTCTTTTGAAGGAAAGAGTTTTCATCCTGAGAGTGAATATGAAAAATGAGCGGCCGTAGAAGTATCAGATTTTTCCTTTGTTCCCAAAGGAAAGTCGACGTACACTATTCGAGGAGGATTGTATGCCGTGTTCATTCATCGAGGTCCAGCTCACGAATTCCAGCGGACATTTCGCGCTATTTTCCAGGAGTGGCTGCCGAATTCGGAATATAAACTTGATGGAAGAGAGCATTTTGAAATTATGGGAGAAAAATACAAAAATGACTTACCAGCTTCGGAAGAAGAGGTATGGATTCCGATTAAAAGCAAAGGATTGTAAGAATAAACCACAGATCGAGAGAATTTCCGACTTGCATCGATGCGTCAAATTCTTATATTACTATTAATGAATTTTGTTACCTCCCATATCGCCTACTGTTGTCTACCGGTTATTCTCGTATGTTGAAAGACTGACGGTTGTGGTAATTTCTATTAAAAGTCTTTCGGCAACGAAAGACTTTTTTGTTTTTAGCAGGGGCAACGCATTGCTGAGACGCAACAGCGTTAAGTATAGAGATTAATAATTCACATATTCCTTCAACACTTATCGGAACAATTCTATGAATTTCTTTTTTGAACCCTGGAACTGGTACATCGCCGGACCGCTCATTGGTCTGTTCGTACCTGCGCTGTTGATTGTCACTAATAAGATGCTCGGTATCTCTTCCTCTTTTGAACACATCTGCATGATCGTGTTGCCGAAAGATCGGCAGGGCATCTTTAAATTCAACATGCAGGAGAACGGTTGGAAACTCTATTTCTCCATCGGCATCGCCGTTGGGGCGTTTATCGTTGCAAATTTTCTTTCCTCCGTTCCGCTGCAGTTTCTTCCCGATCAGTATCATACCACAGAAGGATATATAAAACTTTTTTGCGGAGGGATTCTGGTTGGATTTGGTACTCGGTATGCCAACGGTTGCACATCCGGTCATTCTATTTTTGGATTATCGATCCTGCAGTCATCCAGTCTGAAAGCAACCATCTCGTTTTTTGCCGGGGGATTGCTCTACACATTTTTAGCGTCCTTGTTTTAAAGGTTATAACAAAACGAAATAACGTCATTCTGAACGAAATCCTCTAAAGCGAAAAATTGGAAGAAATGAAAAATCTGGTTTGAATAAGTTACTTCCAGGCAGATTCTTCGCCTCGATGAAAAACATCGAGACTTAGAATGACGATGAAAATAATGCGATGAGTTTTAACATACGTAAATTGGAGTGAGCAATGAAAAATCTAATCTATATCATCTTCGGTACGGTCTTCGGCATCGTTCTGACCAAAGCGGAAGTCGTCAGCTGGTTCAGAATCCAAAGCATGTTCCAGTTTGCGGAACTGCATATGTATCTCGTCATCAGCTCTGCTGTGGTCGTCGGCGCGATCACCATGCAGCTTGTGCAGCGGATGAAATTACAATCGATCGATGGGAAAGAATTAACGATTAAGGGAAAACCATTCCACAAAGGATTTATCATTGGCGGAGTAATATTTGGTTTTGGGTGGGCGATCACCGGTGCTTGCCCAGGACCTATTTTTGCACAGATCGGTGCAGGTGAACTTCCCGCAGTGTTTACATTGGCTGGCGCGCTCGTTGGTGCGTTTCTGTATCATTCAGTAAAAGAGAAACTCCCGCACTAAATTGAATGAAAACTAAAAAATTGTGTTTTGAAGCATAAGGAGACGTTATCGGAACAGGCAATTTCAATCAGAGGAAACAGCATAATACTGCGGTATTTTTGATGAAACAGTAGAAGACTCCGCTGTCTTTGATAACATCTGAGGTCACAGGTCCCATTCCACATGTTTGCACGACGAAGTGATATTGTTTCTCTGTTGGTAAAGAAATATATTCTAACATTAATCATCACCTGTGTATTCTTCTCGGGCGATTTCTCAGTTACCTGTTTGAAGGAGATTCTATGAAAACCAGTCATCTCTTACTGTGGATTATCACAATAAGTACTATTGTTATGCTGTCAACCGGTTGTAATCAAACACCTACGTCTGAGGATAAAACAAAAATCGATACGTTAGCTTCACAGACTAATTCAGCAACCGGAATGACGGAGTTGGAAACCGCATTGTTTACTCTATCGACGATTACTGTGAACGGAACAAACGATCTCGACAGAATCGATTTTTCAAAAGCCAATACATATTTCAAAAAAGCATTGGTGGATAACCCCTCAAATCTCGATGCAAATTTTGGAGCCGCCATGACGGAAGTATTTTTAGTGTACAACGATTCCGAAATAAACGATGCGTTGAAACAATGGGAAGCGTTTGATCCGTCGAATTCAACGGCTCTTTCATCATTAAGAAGTTTCGGCATCCCAACCGGAACGAAAAATATGACAGTTCCAATCTCGTCGCTCGGCGCGGATTTAGTGCAGATCATCCGTCAAGCTAAAACCGATCCTCCATCCATTGCACAAATGCAGAATTTGTTGAAAAATAAATTCCTTCCGCGTATCAATTACGCATTGGAACGGCTGGCTGTGATCGAACAACATTCGGATTTTCAATTGAAGATCACCGGCAAAATGCAAGGAAATTTGAATGCCTCTCCCGTAAATATGGATCTCACAGAGATCTATCTTCTTGATGCGATGGTGCAGGGGATTAAAGCGGCGGTTTCACAGTTCCTGGTCTTTCAATTCTCATTGCCGTCGTATA
>JALNZH010000132.1 GCA_023229405.1 Bacteroidota bacterium | reverse complement strand
ATTTCCTTCGCTCTGGGATAGTGAATCGAATAAAGCGAAAACCATCGATCTCTGGAAAAAACTGGCCGAACGGTACAAGAATGAACCGTGGATCGGAGGATATGATATTCTGAACGAGCCGGCATGGAATCTTCCGCCGTCTAATAAACCGTTGCGTGACCTTTCAGTTGCCATCACCACCGCGATTCGTTTGGTCGATACGAATCACATCGTATTTGTGGAAGGGAATTGGTACGCAACAGATTTTAACGGTATGACTCCCGCATGGGACAACAATATGGTATGGAGTTTTCACAAATATTGGAATTCGAATGACGCTGGGTCGATTAATTATCTATTGTCCCTGCGGGAAACTACCAATCGGCCGTTATGGCTTGGCGAATCCGGTGAAAATTCGAATACATGGTTTACCGATTGCATTTCACTATTGGAATCGAATTCTATCGGTTGGGCGTGGTGGACAATAAAAAAATTCTCTACAATTAACGGGCCATATAATGTTCCGCTCACTGCCGAATATGAGTATCTGTTGAAATATTGGAAAGGCCAGGTCTCTGCGCCGACAGTGGAATACGCAATGAGAGGATTACTGGGGATGGCGGAAGGATTGAAGCTGGAAAATTGCGCCTATAATGCCGGTGTTGTCGATGCAATGATGCGTCAGCCGTTTGATGAGTCGACAAAGCCGTTTATTCAGAATACAATCCCCGGAACAATCTTTTTGGTAAATTACGATATCGGGAAAAATGGTATTGCTTACAGAGATAATGATTATCATAGCACTTCGCAGGGATCAGCGTGGAACAATGGCTGGGTGTATAGAAATGACGGTGTTGATATCGAAAAGTGTTCGGATGGTGTAACGAACGGTTTTAATGTCGGCTGGACCGGAACGGGAGAATATCTTTCGTATACAGTCGATGTACAGGATAGCGGGAATTATTCCATTTCACTCCGGGCTGCGGCAAATGATGCCGGTGGCGCTGTCGGAGTCAGTTGGGATGGTAAAGACCAAACAATAACGTCGTTGCCGCAAACTGGCGGCTGGCAAACGTGGACAAATGTACCGCTTGGCAGTGTGAGTCTTACGGCAGGATCACATAAGATGAAAGTAGCACTCTTCTTCGGTGGATTTAATCTCAACTATATTTCTTTAACCTATACAGGACCAATGACCGCTTCTGATATAAGCAAATTGCCCGAACAATTCTCCTTAAAACAGAATTTTCCGAACCCATGTAATCCTACTACGAATATTACATTCTCAATTCCGTCGAACGGCATGGTGACGTTGACCGTCACGGATATTCTGGGAAAGGAAATATCACAATTAGTGAATAACGATCTTATTGCAGGAAATTATACGGCCGTATTTGATGCAACAAACATTGCCGGCGGAGTGTATTTCTACACATTGAGCGCCGGTCAGTTTCAGGAAACCAAAAAGTTGACGGTGATAAAATAGTATCAACGAAAGTTCGTAAGGTGTGATATGAAAAATTATATTTCGCACAGCAGAATATTGATCGTGATAATTCTTATCTCCTTCCAGCAACGTTCCCTTGCACAGATTCTGACTATTGAAGATCGAATCACGACGCTTCTCAGTCAAATGACAATGGAAGAAAAAATTGCTCAGTTGCATCAAGCGGGATCGTTTAACACCGCAGATAATGAGCGTTTAAAAATTCCTGGATTTATCATGGCTGATGGTCCGCATGGTGTTCGCGATGGCAGGGCGACGAGCTTCCCTGTTGGGATCGGAATGGCGGCGATGTGGGATCGTGATGTCGCCTATAGGATCGGTGTTGCCATGGGGAAGGAATTCCGAGGCAAAGGAAAACATCAGGCACTGGGGCCGGCGCTGGATTTGGATCGGGATCCGAGGAACGGGCGCAGCGCAGAAACCGGCGGTGAGGACCCGTATTTAACGGCACAGACCACCACCGCCGTTACAAAAGGAATTCAATCGACACCGACCATTGCAACCATTAAGCACTTTAATGTGAATCACCGGGAAAACGGTCGAATGACGAATAATATCATTGCTTCCAAACGGATGCTAACCGAAACGAACGGCCTGACATTTCGGACAGCTGTTCAGGAGGGAGGAGCATTCTGCGTGATGAACGCGTACAATTTGATTAATGGCGAAAAATGTGCTGAGAATTCTTACTTGTTGACTACCATCTTGCGCGATTACTGGGGATTTCCGTTTTATGTCGTTTCGGATTGGGGATCGATTTGGGATACAAAAAAAGCAATTACTGCCGGGTGTGACATTGAAATGGGATCAAATCTCTATAGCGTTGATTTGCCATATCTTGTTTTTAATAATTTGGTCTCTGAAGAAACCATCAACCGTTCCGCCCGTCGAGTGCTGAGAACCAAATTGTTGACGGGAATGTTGGATTATCAACCGGAAGGGGACCCTGCGGATGTGAACAGTATTGCTCACCAGCAACTCTGTCTTGAAGCAGCACGCAAATCAATTGTCCTGTTAAAGAACGAGAATTCAATCCTCCCGCTTTCCAAAAATTCTATTTCCAAACTTGCATTAATCGGTCCGAGCGCAGCAATTACTCAATTAGACGGTGGAGGAAGTGCTTATGTAACTCCATTTTATAGTGTCAGTCCCAAACAAGGTATTGAATCGAAACTCAGTGCAAGCAATGTTGTTTATGCACGAGGATGCGATATTAGTGATTATGATACCAGTGCGTTTGGATCAGCGCGTAGTGCGGCCGCGTCGGCCGATGTTGTTGTTTTTGTCGGCGGACTGGATCCCAGTCAGGAAAGCGAGGGAATGGATCGTATCGGTGGTTCGATCAATCTTCCGGTGATTCAACAGGACTTGATCAAAACACTGGCACAGGTAAATAGTAAGCTTATTGTTGTCATCTACAGCGGCGGTATCTGCGGCGTGATGAATTCGATAAGGGCGATGAAGGGTTTGTTATACGCGTTTTATCCCGGACAGGAATCCGGAAATGCGCTTGCAGATATTTTGTTTGGCGATGTGAATCCAAGCGGCAAACTTCCAGTAACAATGCCGTTGGCAACGGGATTATTACCCACATGGGGCGAAAATATCAACGAAGGATTAGGAGGTGGATATCGCTGGTTTGATGACAAGAGTTATCCCGTACAATTTGCCTTCGGGACCGGTCTGAGTTATACAACTTTCTCTTACAGTAATCTTGTCGTCAATCCGGTATCAGCATTATTTGGATCATCGATAACAGTAAGTGTGGATGTGAAAAATACCGGATCACTTGTTGGTGAAGAAGTTGCGCAAATGTATCTTACACATGTTAATGCAACAGTGCCGATGCCCCTGAAAGAGTTGAAAGGATTTCAACGTGTTTCGTTGAATCCGGGAGAAACCAAATCTGTCACATTTATCATAACCAACGATGAATTATATACCTTTAACGAAACTTCCAATGTATACGAAGTAATGACTGGTGAGAAAACAATTTCCGTTGGTACCTCATCCGATTCTCTTTTTTTATCAGGATCAATCACAATACATGCCGGTACAAAAAAACCGGATTTACAAATTGGTGCTATCAAAATGATTCCGCCGTATCCTGTGAAAGGACAAAAAGTAAATTTTGCGGCTCTAGTCAAGAATCAAGGAACTGGAGCAACAACGTCAGGAATCCCGATTTCAATTCGATTGAACGGCACCGAAATCGCCTTTGGAAAGAACTATAGTCAACCAATTCCTGCAGCTGGAATGGCACTGATCGAAGCGGATGGAGGCCCGAATGGGACAAATTTCTGGAACGCCGACTCACTCGGAACGTATACTATTAACGCCATAGTCGATCCGGATAATACAATTGACGAATGCGTGGAAGGAAATAATGAAAAGACTTCGTCGGTGATGGTCTATCCGCTGCCACCTGTCAATATTGCGCTGAATAAACCGGTGGTGGTAACTTCAATCGAGAGCGGAGGGACAGTCGGGGAATATGCCGTAGACGGAAATTTCTCTACTCGTTGGAGTTCGGAATTCAGCGACCCACAATATATCATCGTCGATTTTGGATCTTCAAAAAAGTTGAAAGATATTTTTCTGTATTGGGAAACGGCATATGCAAAATCTTACCAAATACTCCTTTCTGAGGATAATATCAACTTTACCTCTATCTTTTCCGAAAACAATGGAGACGGTGGTATTGATAAAATCGTAACATCACATCAGGGACGGTATTTAAAAATTCTTGGCCTGCAGCGGGCGACGGTATGGGGTTATTCGCTATATGAAATAGTCGTTCATGATGTACTGGTTGAAGAGAGTGTGGTAATAAACTCTGCTCTGCCCGGAACTTTTGAACTGCTGCAAAACTATCCGAATCCGTTTAATCCTTCAACGCATTTTTCCTTTCATGTGCCCATTCGGTGTCAGGTAACGTTGACTGTGCATGATGTTGTCGGGAAAGAGGTTGCAGTGTTAGTGAATGGAGAAAAAGAGCCGGGAATATATACGGTGACATTCGATGGTTCAAGACTGTCTACGGGAGTCTATTTCTATACTTTAAAAACTGAGAAATATTTCCGAACGAGAAAAACTGTTCTTCTAAAATGAGTAAGGAGAGTTCCGTTGAAACAAATGATGATCGTTATTTTCTGTTTGAGTATCGCCATGACATACGCTCAAAAAAAAATGGGCTACAACGATCAAAGTGAAAAACGGGTCGGCGAACTTGTTGCGAAAATGACTCTTGAAGAAAAATTGGAAATGCTAAGCGGAACGGGTTTTGATTCTAAACCGCTGGAACGGCTCGGTATTCCCCTGTTGAAGATGACGGATGGCCCGGTCGGTGTACGATGGAATCCTTCTGTGGCATTTCCTGCATCTATTATGCTTGCTGCTACGTTTGATACTGTTTTAGCGCACCGCTATGGTTGGGCGCTGGCACGAGAAACAAAAGCAAAAGGGAGAAATACCATTCTTGGTCCCTGTGTGAATATTAACCGCACACCGCAGGGTGGAAGAAACTTTGAAAGTTTCGGTGAAGATCCTTTCCTTACATCGAGAATCGCTGTTGCGTATATCAACGGTGTGCAGAGCGAAGGAGTGGCGGCAACGGCAAAACATTTTGCGGTGAATAATCAGGAAACGGACAGAATGGTTATTAATGCAACAGTGGATAAAAGGGCTCTATACGAAATCTATTTCCCCGCATTCAAAGCTGCAGTTACGGAAGCGAAGACTGAAGCAATAATGTGCGCGTATAATAAACTCAACGGACAGTACTGCAGCGAGAACGAAATGCTCCTGAATACGGTGCTAAAAAATGAATGGAAATTCGATGGACTCGTGATGTCCGATTGGGGTGCGGTTCATACTACTGAGGGAGTGGCACGATATGGCTTAGATCTGGAAATGCCCGGTGGAGATTTTCTGACGTCGGAAAAATTATTACCATTAATAAAGCAAGGTACGATTAAGGAATCTGTCATTGACGACAAAATCCGACGCATGCTGCGGGTAATGATACGGAAAGGATACTTTGACCGAACATTGGATGTACCGGAAACCAATGCTCCGGAACATCGATCGGTTGCATTGGATGTTGCCCGCGCCGGTATTGTGTTGCTGAAGAATGAGAATGCTCTCTTACCACTGCAGCCTGCTGGAGTTACATCTCTGGCGGTGATCGGTCCGAATGCTGAGGTACTGCGAACCGGTGGCGGCGGGAGTTCCATGGTTGTGCCTGTTTCAGTAGAGTCTCCACTGTCCGGTATTAAAAGAACTTTTCCCGGTGCGGCAATCTCATTTGCGGTGGGTGCACGATTGATCGGCGATGTTCCTTCTATCGAACCAAAATATTTGTTCCTTCCAAACGATACCACCGGTACTAATGGATTGATGGCGGACTATTACGATAACAAAGACCTAAAGGGGGAACCGAAACTCCGTCGTGTTGATAAGAATATCGAATTCCAGTGGGGAGGAGAGAAACCGGCAGCAGGAATTGACGCGGACAATTTTTCTGTGCGGTGGAAGGGAATATTACGGCCGGAACATTCCGGTAACTACGAAATTACAACATCGAGCGATGACGGCATTCGTGTGTTCATCGATGGAAAACTTGTGATCGATCATTGGAGCGATCATGCAGCGGAAGCCCGCTCGGTATCGATGACGATGAATGCAGGAACATCCTATGGCATTGTGGTAGAATATTACGAGAGCGGCGGTGATGCCGTTGCGCAGTTAGGGTGGACCAAACCGAATGAAAATGAGCTAGCCGTAGCGGTTGAAACTGCACGGAAAAGTGAGCAGGTCATTCTCTTTGTCGGGCATTCTCATTATCAGGAGTCTGAAGGTTTCGACCGTCAGTCCATCGATCTTCCAGAGAAACAAATACAATTGATCAATGCCGTAACGATCGTAAATCCGAATACCATTGTTGTGTTGAATGCCGGTGCGCAGGTGAACGTGTTGCCGTGGATTAGTAAAGTTCGTGCGTTGCTCTGGGCCTTTTTCCCCGGACAGGAGGGGACGCAGGCGATTATGGATGTGATGACCGGCGTACATAATCCTTCGGGCAAACTTCCATTTACAATCGCCAAGAGGTGGGAGGATTATCCGGCTTTGGGAAACTTTCCGGGAGCAGATGGAGAGGTGAAGTATGCTGAAGGATTGATGGTCGGGTATCGCCATTTTGATACGAAAAAAGTAGAGCCGATGTATCCGTTCGGGTTTGGTCTTTCGTATTCAACGTTTCAGTTGTCGAATATGAAAGTTCATCCGAAAAAGAACGGAACATTCGAAGTGAGTGTTGATGTGAAGAATACCGGGACTATTGCTGGTGCTGAAGTTGTTCAGTTGTACGTAAAAGATCAATTGCCAAAAGTCGTTCGCCCGGAAAAAGAATTAAAGGCATTCACCCGAATTGAACTTTCACCAGGAGAGCAGAAAAGGGCGGTGCTACAACTTGATGCTTCTTCGTTTCAATATTATGATGATGCTAAAAATATTTGGACTCGATCAAAAGGAGGGTATTCAATATTTCTCGGTACGTCATCTGCATCTATTCCCTTATCGGAAAAGATTAAATAGTCTGAATTTCACAATCATGTTTATCCAATCCCGGCGCTCAGCCGGGATTTTTTTATAAAAAAAACATTTGATTCAGCGGTGTTTAAGAGCAATATGCATTTTTTGGGAAAATAATACTTGACAATGAAATTTTTTGGTGGTACCATTACAAAAATGTAAACCTTTACATTTAGCGTTGTGATTATCCCCGTTGTTTGGTGAGAGATAAATGAAAATGTAAAGGTTTACATTATATGGAGAATTTATGAGATCGAGCATAATTGACGTTGCTGAAAAAGCTGGCGTATCTATCGCTACTGTTTCCCGAGTGTTGAACGGCAGCGATAAAGTAAAAGCGAAAACGAGAGAAAAAATTCTTGCCGTCATTAATGAAATGAAATATGCACCGAACCCGGCTGCTCGTGGCTTGATCATGAAGAAAACGGAAGCAATCGGCTTATTACTGCCAGATCTGCATGGAGAATTCTTTTCGGAAGTCATTCGAGGTGCTGACGAGGTTGTTCAACAGCATGGATATCATATCATCGTCTCAAGTTCGCATAATGATCCAAAAGAAATTGAAGCAGCGCTCCGTTTCATGCGAGGCAGAGTCGATGCGATTGTGTTGATGTCACCTCAAGTGAATGCCGAGATCCTTTTGGAAAATTTACCGAAGAGTCTCCCGATCGTTCTGCTGAATTGCAGAACAGACAATAAACATTTTGACACTATCGTTATCGACGGTTACGGAGGTGCGAGAGAAATGACAAATTATTTATTGGATCTTGGACATCGCCGCATTGCCGTCATCACTGGGGGAGAAACTAATTTGGAATCTGAAGAACGTCTGCGCGGTTACCGGGCGGCAATGTCTGAACGAAATGTGGCGCCGAGCCGGTTGTTGGAATTTCAAGGAAACTTTACTGAGATCTCGGGCTACGAAACGGCACGTGAAATATTGAAGTTGAAGAATCATCCCACCGCAATCTTTGCGTTTAATGATTCTATGGCGATCGGAGCGATTAAAGCGATCCGTGAAGAAGGGCTGCGCATACCGAGCGACATTTCAATCTGCGGATTCGATGATATTCCTGTTGCGAGATATATCAGTCCTTCGCTAACCTCCGTTCATGTACCGATTAGCGATCTCGGAGCCATGGCGGTAAACCGTGTTTTTGACCGGTTGACGAAACGCTCCAAAGATTCTACCGCTCATGTGTTTGTTCCCACAAAATTATGCTTGCGCAGTAGTTGTAAAAAAATTAACACTATTTCAAACTTAGATAAGGAGGAGCATGTTGCATGACCATACCATTGCAGTAGCTGTACGGCGATGATCCTGTCGATTGTAGCCGGGAGTTCACACAATCATTCACTCATAGGAGTATGTTTATGAAAAAATATCTCAACGCATTTGTTCTTTGTATGATGGTCGCCGCTACTGTGACCGTGTACGGGCAAATGGTAAATCGTACAGATGTTATATGGGCGCGTACAACGTCCAATGCAATTACCTTAGATGGAAAGCTGAATGAAACAGATTGGTCGAAAGCAGAGTCACTATACATTTCGTATGGCAAAGATAATGGAATGCCGGGCTCAGGCTTTACCACTGATGGATGGGAAGTTGTACCGACCGATCCGCTGAATAATGCTGTTGTTAAATTTTTGGTCAATGGAGATAGTTTATATGTTGCTATCAGCGTGAAAGATAGTTCTATTGGCGGTGGCGGATGGCCCGGTCCTGCAAAATGGGAAGGCATCTTGTCAAATATTCGAAATAAATCCAAAATCGACAGACCAATTCCGAGTGGTGAAATATATTATGCTTGGAACACGGAAGGTTGGGCTGATCCGACAACAGGTGAAGTCGGTGCAACACCTGGATATTTTGGACCATACAGCGGTCGCATTCGTACAGATTCGGCTGATGGTTTGCCGAAAAATAAGATCTGGGATGCAACGACATTTGTGGACGGTTTGTCCAATGCCGATTCAATTCTAGACAAAGGCTATACCATAGAGTTCAAAATTAATTTGAAGTTTTATGGATATGATGCCAAAGCCGCTGATGGCGATATCGTTTTATATAGTCTCTCCATCTATGATTGCGATTGGCAATGGTTCAGAGGTGCTGACACAGTAAAAAACAGATTTGCTATCAATAAGGCATGGGCGCAAGGACCGTGGGGTGGAAACAATAATAATCACATTAGGGTATTTGTAAAATCCACAGTAACAACTTCTAGCGGTGCCGCACCGGCTGTAAAGGCAGACCTTACTATACCCGGCGCAGGA
>JALNZH010000131.1 GCA_023229405.1 Bacteroidota bacterium | reverse complement strand
TCATACCGTCGCAACATCCGAAGTAAGCGTAACGGCGACGATCGACAACATAAAACACCTGGCACAGATCGTTCGCGAACTGAAACATTTTGCAACAGTGACAGTGGCCGATAAAAAAGCCATCGTCTGTATTGTGGGGGATAACCTCCGCAACAGTCCCGGACTTGCAGTGAAGATGCTCATGCCGATTTCCGATGTGAATATTAATATGATCTCGCAGGGTGCGTCGGAGATCAATCTAAGTTTTGTGATTGACGAAGATCATGTAGATGATGTTGTCCTGCGGTTGCACAAAGAACTCTTTTCCAACGCTGGGAATTTCCCGGAAATTTTTGAATGATAAGAGTGGCTATTAGGATTTAGGGTATAGGTATTTGGTGCGATGAATGAACTGCTCACGATCGCCTATTCCCTTTAACCTAACGCCTTCAATATTTCTTATGAAAAACCCTATGACCCATTTCCAATTCAAAGAGAATCAGCTGTATTGCGAAGACACGTCCGTTACGGAGATTGTGGAAGAATTTGGAACACCGCTCTATTTATACAGCAGGCAACAGCTGATCGATAATTTCCGATCTATTGATCGTGCGTTTGCCGGCGTTGATCATACAACATGTTATGCGTTGAAAGCAAATTCCAATCTGGAATTACTTAAACTGCTGGTAAGCGAAGGGGCGGGTGCGGATGCAGTGTCGGCAGGGGAAATTCATCTGGCCTTAAAAGCAGGATTTCATCCGTCGAAGATCACCTTTGCCGGTGTTGGGAAGCAGGATAGCGAAATCGAATATGCATTAAAGCACGGCATCTTTTCGTTTAATGTGGAATCAACTGAAGAACTAGCCGTCATCAACGAGATTGCAGGACGGATGAACACCAAAGCACGCATTGCGCTTCGTATCAATCCGGATATCGACGCGTCCACTCATCCGTATATTTCTACTGGATTAAAAACCAATAAATTCGGAATCGATATTGCCATTGCAGTGAATACGTTCAAATACGCTCACGCACTGCCGAATCTGCATGTGGACGGTATCCATACCCACATCGGTTCACAGATTCTCAAGCTTGATCCGTTTGTTCAAACGGCTGAAAAGGTCGTCGATCTGGTGACGGAATTGCGGAAAACCGGAATTACTATTCAACATATCGATTTTGGCGGCGGGTACGGCGTAACGTATAAAAATGCGGTCAAACATCCGATGCTTCCGGTTGAAGAAGCGACGGAGGCGGACGAAGCTCCATTGAATAATGCATTTATCGCATCGGTGCTCCCGATCCTTAAACAGGCGGGATGTAAAATTGTGATCGAGCCGGGACGCTCGATCGTAGCGAATACCGGAATTCTGATCACAAAAGTGTTATACCGAAAAGATAACGGCGTAAAAAAATTTGTTATCGTTGATGCCGGCATGAACGATCTGATCCGTCCCAGCCTGTATCAGGCGTATCATCAAATTGTTCCGCTGACACTAAACGATTCGATCTTAGAGAATGTCGACGTGGTCGGTCCGGTCTGCGAAACCGGCGACTTTTTTGCGCGTGAGAGGACATTGCCGTTTGTACAGCGTGGTGATTTGATTGCGATCTTGACCGCCGGTGCGTACGGATTTGCCTTTTCCTCCCATTACAATGCGCGTCCAGCGCTTGCCGAGGTTCTGGTGAATGGCGACAAAGTGCGGGTAATTAGAGAGCGGGAAACAATCGAGGAATTACGATAGAAACTGCGTCACCAATAATTCAGATCGTTGGTTCGAAAATGGCAATGAAATAGTTTATTCAAATCTATACTGAGGGTGAAAACAATGAAGCTGTATGACGTTATAGTAGCCGGTGCAACCGGCATGGTAGGTAGAAAAATGATTCAGGTGCTTGAAGAACGGAATTTTCCAGTGGGACGACTGATTCCATTGGCATCGGCACGTTCTGTGGGGATGGAAGTGCAGTTCAAAGGAAAGTCGTATCGCGTAGAACAATTAACACACGAATCACTGTCGCGGAAGGATATCGAGATTGCATTGTTCTCCGCCGGAGGATCGACCAGCAGAGAATTTGCACCGACAGCGGCAAAAAACGGCATACTGGTGATTGATAACAGCAGCGCATGGCGGATGGAAAATGATGTTCCTCTCGTTGTACCGGAAGTGAACCGCAATGATATTTTCAAACATAAAGGAATTATCGCAAATCCGAACTGTTCAACAATTCAGATGGTTGTTGCTCTGAAGCCGCTGCATGACCGCTATAAGATTAAGCGCGTTGTTGTCTCGACCTATCAATCCGTTACCGGTGCGGGACAAAAAGGGTACGATCAGCTGATGCACGAGTGGAATAAAGAGCCGATCACGAATCCGAAATTTCCGTACCAGATATCATTCAATCTTATTCCGCACATCGATGAATTTTTCGAAGATGGATACACTCGCGAAGAATATAAGATGATAAAAGAGACACAAAAGATTATGGGAGATGAATCGATTGCTGTCACAGCTACCTGCGTACGTGTTCCGGTTATCGGCGGCCACAGTGAATCGGTGAACATCGAATTCGAACGACCGTTCGAGATGAACGATGTGCGCGCGTTATTGGCCAAAGCGCCGGGTGTGATCGTGCAGGACAAACCGTTCGAAAAAGTGTATCCCATGCCGCTGTTTGCATACGAGAAAGATGAAACCTTCGTCGGTCGTGTTCGCCGCGATGAGACAGTGAAGAACGGATTGAATATGTGGATCGTCTCCGACAATATCCGCAAAGGGGCGGCGACAAATGCTGTGCAGATCGCCGAAGAATGGATTAAAGGAAAATAGCACTCTAATTCGGTGGATCATTCGTCTCCCAAGGAGATGAATGATCCGCCGGACGTTCCTAAACCGCGACCAACGATCTCTTAAGAACCTTTCGCAAAGCAGTATTCAAATTCATTTCGGTTTCTACCCAGCAGTATAATTGACAACAAATTCGTAATTTTATCAGACACGCCATCCGCTCTGTTATCCTCAATTTCTTTACTTTCTTTTTTCTCCAATTCTCCGTACCTACTTCTCCACTCTAATGCGGCAAATAGTCAAATTTTTACAGCCGATTTGACCGGCTGTAGAATTCGACGAAGAGGGAAGAAAAAATTCGGTACTTCGAATCTCGGCATTCGCATTAGATTTCATTCACTTGGTGATCAATCAATACGATAGGCACACTATGTTGAAAACAACGGAAGGCAGCACCGGGCGTCTTATTCAGCTCGCAATCGGGTATTTTTTCTTTTATGTCATCACCGGTGTAACGGTAAAATATTTTACGGGAAGCGCTTCAGCCGGTTTTCCGGGAATGAATCAGGTTGAGTATCTCATCTATAGTACTCTCGGCGGAAACGCCATCGCTCTCACCGTTGCGCTTGCACTCCGCTGGTATCATCTTAAATCCAACGGATACTTGTCAATAGTGGGGATGAAAGTGCCTCAGGAAATCCTCTATATCATTCCGTCCGGGATCTGCACGGCGGTCGTTATTCCGACGACGACAATGATGTATTTACTGCCGATCTCTGTTATGGTTGCCATGGTGATCATGCGTGCAAGCGTTATTATCATTAGCCGTATTGTCGACGCAATCCAGATCCGCCAGGGGATCCTGAAAAAAAGTGTTTATCCTGAAGAAAATTACGCAGTGGTCTTTGCTCTTTTAGCGGCGGCAATGAATATTTTTTGGGTAGCGCCAGGCGATTTTGATTTTGTCAATTCTGTCGCAGCGGTCTCAATCCTGAGCAGTTATATTGTCGTCTATTCCATCCGCATTTACATTATGAACTATTTTAAGAACACTCGCGCAAAAGGGATACAGCTGGACAATAAAGGATTTTTTGCCATCGAACAAATTACCGCTTCCATTGTTATGGTGAGTGCGGCGTTTATTTTGTTTCATTCTCCGGAATGGTTTCAGACTTCAAACGAGCAATTGCTGATGTTTCAACGGTCTATCTCGGAACCTCACGTGCAATGGGGTTGGGGTGTGATAGCAGGATTGGCATTCGGAATGGTCGCATTCTTCTCGGTGTTTATTTTTATGTTCAAAGGCAGGACGGCGACGTTCGCCGGTCTCGTCAACAGACTTACGTCTTTGGTCGCCGGAACAACCGCTACGCTTGCCTCATTTTTTCTTTTCCAGGGCAGGTTCCCGAAGTTTCAAGATTGGATCTCGCTCGGATTTATTTTGATCGCCGTATATTTCTTGTCCCGCGCGGAAAAGAAACGAACTCAGGAGTTGGTGTTGGCGAAGGAAATTGAATTAAAAGGGTAAAAACTCTCACCGTACCATCCATGCTATGGAGATGGTTTCGGTTTTGAACAACCACGGCAATGAACGGAAACTGAATGACAACACCAGCACATTTAACATGGAAATTTCCCAAAGTGTTTTGGACGGCGAATGTTGTTGAATTGTTTGAACGCTCCGCCTATTATGCCATGTTCATCTCCATCACGCTGTATCTTTCGCGGGTGGTTGGATACGATGACGTCTGGGCTGCATGGATCGCAGGAGCATTTTCAGCAGGAATGTTTTTTTGCCGCCGTTCACCGGTGCGCTTGCCGATACGATTGGATTCCGTAAAGCGATTCTGCTCGCTTTTTCGCTCCTCTGTATTGGTTATTTCACGCTGGGGTTTCTTCCGTATAAAGCGACGGTTATTCCTGGGCTGGTGTTGGCGATGATCGGCGGGTCATTCATTAAATCCATTATCACCGGAACGGTTGCGAAGAATACAAACGAAGAAACTCGGGCTCGTGGGTATTCAATATTTTACGGCATGGTTAATATCGGATCGTTCCTCGGAAAAACGTTCGCGTATCCACTGCGCTTGCAATGGGGAGTGGAATCGATCAACTATTATTCAGCGGGATTATCGTTGATCGCACTGATCACGGTGTTTTTTTTCTATCGTTCAACTGTGCAAAAAGACGAACAGGGAAAATCGTTCACAGAGGTGTGGCATGCGTTCGTTAAAGTTATTACGAATGTTCGCTTGGTACTGCTGATCATTATCATCACCGGTTTTTGGATTATCCAGCAGCAGATGTATGCAACAATGCCGAAATATGTGCTGCGTTTGGTGGGGGAAGGGGCTTCGCCGGAATGGATCGCAAATGTGAATCCGTTCGTTGTTGTCATCTCGGTGGTGTTTATCACTCAATTGATGAAGAATGCAAAAGCGATTACCTCCATGGCGGTGGGAATGTTCATCATGCCGTTTTCGGCGGTGGCGATGGCGAGCGGATCAGTAATGCAGCATTCAATCGGAAATAGCATCTCGTTTTTTGGACTCTTTACCGCGCATCCCATTACGGTGATGATGATCGCCGGTATCGTCTTACAGGGTCTTGCGGAATGTTTTATCTCTCCGCGATACTTTGAATTTTTCTCTCTTCAAGCGCCCAAAGGCGAAGAGGGATTATATTTGGGCTTTGGTCATCTCCATTCGTTTCTTGCGTCACTTCTTGGTTTTGGATTGTCCGGTTATCTGTTGACGATCTACTGTCCTGATCCGAACACCGTCGCGCAAGAACTGCTTCCAACCGCGTATGAAAAAGCACATTATATCTGGTATTATTTTGCAGCAATAGGTTTTATGGCGGGTGTTGCGCTAATAATCTTCCAGAAGGTTGTAAAAAGAAATGACAGGGAGATTCACGGAGTGTAAATAAAACAGTGAGCCTTCCCTCATTGGGAACGGCTCACTGATAATGAATACGGCCGAAATTTTACTTTGGTATCTTCCACAACACATTGGCGGCACGCTCCAATTCTATTTCGATCAGCTTTACGTCGTGTGTTTTTTCCGGCATATTTTCGAATACCACATACGGGATCTTGTACCCGCGCACTTCAATAAAATGCGGATCCTTCGCTTCAATGTTTTCCCAATCGTTTGCCTTATAATAAAATTCCATCTTTTCATCTGGAAGTGAATGGTACAGGATTGAATCTTCCTCACCGGGACGGGCGCGTTTCCGATTCTTGCGGACAGATTCTTCATACGGTACTTTGATATACAACAACGATGCGTTGTTCAACATTTCATCGGACAGGAAGGTTAACGCATTGTAGATGGCATTCTCACCGCCTCGTGCAAATTCAACGAGTGTTGTCATTTTTGCATGATACTCCGGATCTTTCATCACTTTCTTCTGATAGTCCAGTGCAAGGCGTTTCATATAGAGATCCCAAATGTATTGGTCTTTGAACCAATATTTTTCATCACTCCATACACGCGGCTTTCCCATCTGCGTCATCAAATCATCCAGCTCGAATGTTTCCCAAACGTACAAGAAATCATCCAATTCTTCAAAGTTTGCAATGTGAAATTTTTCAAGGCGAACAATGGGGTCGCACTTTTTTAAAAAATCAATGACTTCTGATTTCCCGGCAGCCGGTCTCCCGGTGATGATAAGAATGGGAAAGTGTTGTTTGTTCATGGAACTCTCCTTGTTCGTGATGTTCAGTATAAAAAATTTGCTTTGTAAGATATGTAGAAAAAGTCTATTTTTTGTTCAAGAAGCAAGCAGAATGTCGACACACAATTTCACATGCTCGTTGTGATTATGCCTCTTTTTTTGACCATATGTTCTTTCCTTGATGAACACGCGGTGCAATACAGGACCGTTCATCACGCTCCCACATTTACCTCCGAAGAATCTGCCAGAGCGCGGGGAGAAGATGTGAAAATCGGCGGCAAAGCGATCGTCATGAAAATTGACAACGTATTCAAGTTGTTCGTATTGAGCGCTTCGCTGAAGGTTGATTCAAAAAAGATCAGAGAACGTTTTCGTGTGAAGAGCATCCGTTTTGCTACGAAGGAGGAATTGATGGAACTCACTGGATTGGTGCCTGGCTCCGTTCCTCCATTCGGCCAGCCTATTTTACCTCTTGAATTATATATTGACCATTCAATCCTGGAAAACGAAAAGATTGCATTTAACGCCGGGTCTCTCACCGATTCCGTCATTTTAACAACAAAAGACTATCTGTCTATTGTTCAAGCGGACCGGTTTTTATTTTCGGCACAATAATGCTTCCTGGCGCATATCCATTCACCAAATTCAACGAAGGAAAATCGATGATAATTGTAAAACAAATAGTTCTATTCTTTTCCGTATGTTCCTTCAGTCTGTTCGCACAGCAAACCAGGCCGGAGCGGACGAACTACGAAGAGACATCGCGTTATCAGGATGTGATTGACTTTATCGATGCGTTGAAGATTGACGGTGCATCCATGAAACTAAGCTGGCTCGGTTATTCTACACAGGGGAAACGTCTTCCGATGATCGTTTATGGTGATGTTCCGGATGTTCAACCGGAAACAATACGCAAATCGGGAAAACTTGTTGTCTATATTCAAGGGAACATCCACGCGGGAGAGGTGGAAGGGAAGGAAGCGATGCTCGAATTGCTTCGTGAGTTACGGGCCGCCAAACATACAGAGTGGCGCAGAAGATTGGTGTTGTTGATTGTGCCGATCTTAAATGCGGACGGGAATGATATGATCAGTCTGCATAATCGTCCGTGGCAGCATGGACCAATTGCGGGAATGGGACAGCGCGCGAACGCACAGGGACTGGACCTGAATCGTGATCATATGAAACTAGAGTCGCCGGAAGTATTATCGTTTGTCAGAATGTTGAATGAATATGATCCACATGTAACGCTCGATCTACATACAACGAACGGGTCGTTTCATGGATATCACATCACATATAGTTTTGCATTAAATCCGGTGATTGATCAAGGGTTGGATGATTACACACGGAATGTTTTCTTTCCGATCGTAGAAGCAAAAATGGAATCACAAAAATGGCGGATTCATCGGTACGGTGATTACTTGGAAAAAACTCCGGCAGGAAAACCGGGATATTTTTTTTGGGCGCATGAACCAAGATTTAATAGTAATTATGTCGGCTTGCGGAACAGGTTGGGCATTTTGTGCGAATCGTACTCATATATTTCATTCCGGCAGAGAATTGCATCAACGAAGGCGCTGGTTGTGAACATTCTCGATGCCGTAAATGGAAATTCTATCGCTATTAAAGAGGTAGTAACAAAGGCCGATGAAAACACAAAAAATATCCACAAGTATGATTCCCTCGCTGTACGAGCAGAAGTGGTTGAATCGAATCCGGCGCAGGAAATTCTTCTGGCAGCGGTGAAGGAAGATCGGAATCCATACAGCGGTGAGATTATGTTTTTGATGAACGAAGATAGTCTGAAAAAAATTGTTACAGCGGAATTTTACGGAACACGGGCAACAAAAAAAGCGCTCGTACCCAAACGGTATATCATTCCCGATTCGCTGATGGATGTGATTGCATTGCTCCGTCTGCAGGGGGTTCATATGGACAGAGTAAATAAAGCGATGACTGTTATTGGGCAGCGTTTCGTCATCTCAAGAAACAAACAAGGAGAGCGGGAATTCCAGAAACACAAAATGCGTACGCTTGATGGAACATTTGAATCGCTGGAACAAACAATTCCTGCCGGTTCATATAGTGTAGAACTGAACCAGCCGCTTTCCCGCATTGTATTCTCTCTGCTCGAACCGGAATCCGAAGACGGGGTGGCCGCATGGAATTTTGTTGACCGATATTTCGGCGACGGAAAATATTATCCAATACTTAAAATCGTCAATTAATATAAGGACCAGGAATGAAAACAGCATTGGTTTTTTGCCTTTTGATTGTACCCGCCATGTTTGCTCAGCTTCAGTATCCGAAAACTGCCAAAACGGATACGGTAGATCGTTACTTCGGAACAACGGTTCCCGATCCGTACCGATGGCTGGAAGATGATCGGTCCAGCCAAACAGCGGAGTGGGTGCAAAGTCAGAATGCCGTAACATTCGGTTATTTGGACAAGATCCCGTTCCGTGATAAAATCCGCGACCGGCTGACAAAATTGATGAACTATCCAAAATATACGGCTCCATTCAGGGCGGGGAAAAACTGGTTCTATTATCTAAACGATGGTCTTCAAAACCAAAGTGTGTTATATATACTCCGCGGCTCAATAGACGCAGCGCCGGAAATGTTCCTCGATCCTAATACACTCTCAACGGACGGAACAACGTCGCTTCAAGGGGTCACGTTCAGTAAGGATGGGAAATATGCTGCATATCAGGTATCCAAAGCGGGTTCGGACTGGCGTGAAATTTATGTGCTGGATGTTCAGACAAAAAAATTGCTCAAGGAGAAGATTGAATGGGCAAAGTTTACCGGAATTACATGGAGAGGGAACGGTTTCTTTTATAATCGGTATGCAGTACCGAATGACACTGGCTCCAAACTATCCGCATCGAACGAATATCAAAAAGTATATTATCACGTGCTCGGAACGGCACAATCCAAAGATGAGTTGATGATGGAAGACAAGCAGAATCCTCACATGGGTTTTGGTAT
>JALNZH010000130.1 GCA_023229405.1 Bacteroidota bacterium | reverse complement strand
CATGGAGGTTTGAATCTGAATGATGTGTGTAAATTCGTGAGTGATTACATTGCGCAGCCAGTTATGCGCTCCGCGGAATGGGAAATCGAGTGACGGCGCCCAAATTTCGATCTTGTTATCGTAGAAATACGCCGCTCCATTGGAATAATCGTCGTAATCCTTAATAATAAAACTTACTTTGTGATCGGGTTCGTGCTGGTAGAGCGACGTAACGGGACCGTAAATATCCTCCGCAACCTTCGCGATAACATTTGCTGTCCGTTCTGCGCCGTTATGGAAATGAATGAAAAAATGTTGTGTTTCGATTGTCTTCCAGTTCAATTCTCCGTGATTGTAGTGCTGTTCTTCCTGGGCAATAAGAAAAGGAACGATGAAGCAGAATGCCGACACCAAACGAACAATGGACATTGAAACGCGTGTCGTCATTTTACCACCGCAATCTTCACGATCTGATTCATCTCTTCACCGCCGTTGCTGGCAGTGATTTGAGCAAAATAAATACCACTTTGTATTTTTGCGATATTCCATTCCACTTCATTATCCATTCCGACAAAATTTGTTCCGCGTAATTCATCAACAAGTTCACCCGCCATGTTTACGATCTTAATCGTGACCGTTGCAGCTTTCCCAAGGAAATACCTGATCTGCGTCGTAGTTCCGTATGCAGGATTCGGCCAGTTGTAAGCAAATTTTTTCGGGAGAAGTTCCGCCGACTTATTGCCGCCGATATTTGCAACAGATACAACATTTGAATTCCGTTCGCTCCCGGTATAACTTCCCCAGTAGATCTTCGACGTATCGAATTGCTGATTGGTCTGCCAGATGGAGATGGAACTGTCTGTAGATGCGGCAACCAAATATTTCCCGAAAATCACCGGCGATGAAACCATACCGCTTGTTTGCAGCGGGAATCCCGGCAGTAGTTTCCCTTGTTCGTTACATGCATATAGATGTCCGTTCGTCGTACCAAAAATGATTGCCAGCGAGGAGGAGTTCTTTTGCCCGACGATCACGGGACTGCCAGCGATGGAACCACCGTCCAAACTGCGAATCGGGAAATGATCCAACGTACTGCCCCGGTAATTGAAGGCATGAAGCTTATCACCTGCGCCAAGAAGAATATCCAGCGACTGATCACCGTCGATATTCGCCAATGCAATTCCCGACGATACACCGGGCAAGGAATGATATGCCACTGCTTTAGATTGTGCGTTGATCACCGCATATTGATTCGATGTGAGCGCGGCAATAATAAATTGCCCGTCAGCACCAGACGCATTCGGAATAAAGTTACCCGCCGCCGCACCGATAATCTGTTTACCGGAAAACGAAACATCTCCGACGGAATTTTGGGAAATGAACACCGGCGAAGCAGTAAAATTTCCGATCGCTTCCGTCATCGTGACAATCGGCGCAATGGGGAAATTGTTATGAGCTGCAGATCCTGATCCGTCTGCCAATACTCCTGCAGAGCCCATCGTGCCTGCGGCAGTTCCAAAATATATCACACCATTCTGATCTCCGGACATCAGCGGCGTGGAAATTACCGCCTGCACATTTGCCGTTGCAAGGATGTCAATCAGGCTGTCGTTGTTCGCATCACCATTGCTGAAAAAGTATATGAGGCTGTCAGCAGCGCCCACCAGCGAACGTTTGATTGAATTCGGCACTGATAAATACTGGAAAACTCCATTGGCAACAACTGGCCGCGTAGAACCGCCGACTCGTGAATACAATCCCGTTGAATTGTTCAGGAAAGGCGTTAAGTCACTCTTCAACACGTAAATCGAATCGCCGCTCGTAAAGATCAGTTCCGATTTTCCATCTCCATTCAGGTCTGCAGCAACTGGTGCGTCGGCGTTTCCATGTTTCGCCCCGTTCCGTCGGATCACCTTCACCAGCTGGATATCCGTTCCGCCAACATTCACTTCAAACGACATCCGCGGCCCCTGTAGGGAAAAATTTTTGATCGTCACATGAGAGTGGGCAAATGTGTTGCTGAGCGAATTTGGGGTCGTAGTTTCGGAAAATTCATTTTTGTAGTCCGGAAAGATATTACCTTTGAACCAATAGTCGATCGGTGAGCCGTCTTCGCTCCCCGACGCAGCGTCACCAAATCCGTATGACTGGCCAATGTCCTGCGAACCGTCCGCTTCTTCCACATCCACTCCTCTTTTTTCCGGATCGGCGTTGACGGAATTTGTCGCCAGATTCTTCTCAATAATCGTCTCATCGATATGCCAAATCAGAATACCGCCCATATAATTGTTATTGGCATTAATTATTCCCGGCAAACTCCAATCCAGTTCGTCAACATCCAGCACAACGCCGTAAATAGAATCGATTCCGGAGTTCGAATAAAAGCTTGAATCCTGCGTAAAGTATTTCTGTTGCTCATGCCCCTTCCATTTCAGCTTCACGGTCTGACTATCCTGATGAGCATCCCGATGACGGTTTTCAATCAAAAAATATTCTTTTGCGCTGATCGGCACTTTATAGATAGTATCATTTCCGTTCGAGTGCACGCCTACCGCAGGGACAGTGACGGTTTTTATTCCTGTCAATTCGATCGGCGTCGTCCAGCCAAGATAACTTTTTTCCCATGCACTCGGTTCCGGCGGCGCTATGCCGAAATAACTAAAGATCGATTGACCATCCATAAGACCGAACCGGCCGATAGCCGATTTCCCCGTTTTTGTATCGAACAGGTCCGGCAATCCCAAATGGCTACCGATGCTTGCAACGAGCAGTCCGTTAATTCCCAATTTTAAAGTCACATCCCCTCCCACGCTTTCAATCTTTCGCACTTCAGTTTCTGGCAGTACCACCGTGTTGGGAATTTTAAACGAAGAATTTTTCAGCGTAACGCCTTGATACGAATTTCCCTTCAGCGAACGGAGTGCATTCAGATTAAAATAGATCGAAGGAAGATCCAGCGGAGTCGGATCGAATCCGAGAGCGGCACGGAGATCGATGTCTTTACCAACGCCGGCATGGAATATTGCAAACAGATCGTATTGTTCAAACGGAAAGGCAGGATACAACGTATCAACGGCTTTCCACGCTTCTTCAATCATGGCAGTGAGCGGAAGATTGCCGTTGATCGGAGCGTATTCTTTCATCTGTTGATTCAGTGTAATGACCTTCTCCAGCACTGTTGCAGAAACATGTTGTTTGCCGTTGGAGGCTTTGGAATAATAGTTTTCTGCAAAGATAAAATGATCTGCAACATATTCCGAATCGTGCGGTGGGGCATCAATGATCGGTGCGACGGGGGACGATAGATCGAAGTGTCCATCACCGGATGTCCGCGAATCGGTGTCCGTCCGGAATTGAACGAGAATTGCCAGTACCTTCACCGTGTCTGGAACAGCGGCAGCCGTTGGACGGAACATCCGCATCGGCGCATCGGCATGCAGCGGATGAGACAATTTCTGTGAAAAAAGCAGGTGAACAGACAGGAGTGCAGCAACGAAGATTCTCATGGTCATTTCATCTCAGGCCGTTAGGCAACAGGGTTGGAAGAACAACTACACAGCAGTGCAGCCGGTCGGCTGCACCGCACATTCAACGAGGAACATCCTACAGCATCCCTCCCCATAGGATGAGCAGAGTGAAACGGAGTGTTTCCGACAGCGGATGATTCTCTTCATTGGCGGAGATATAACTGAAATCAAATCCGTAAATATCATATCGCAAACCGGCGCCGAATGTATAAAAATTTCTGTTGCCGTTCTTCGGATCTTCCCAGAAGCGTCCGAACCGGATTGCGACCTGTTTATTATACCAATATTCCAGTCCGAGCGATCGATTGATAAACCGAAGATTATCATCCAACGAATTTCCCGTAAACGAAGTGACGAGCGATTTCGGCAATTCATGCGATGCGCCGTGCGGTCCTTTTTCCCGGAAGACCATCAGTTTTGCAAAATCAAGCGCAATGGTCAGGCTGTTAAATTCATCTTTCATCGGAACGATGCCGAAACCAACGCGCAGCTGTGTGGGGAGCGGATCGGCCTGCGCAGCATCGATGTACGTCACCTTCGGTCCAAGATTGGATAAGTTCACGCCGACACTGAAATGCTCACCGATATCTTCCTCAATAATTGGGAGAACGAGCGTTATCGGTTTATAGAGAAAGCCGATATCAAAACTGAATGTATTTGCGATTCCGTCTCCTTGTTCCTGCGCCGTACCAATCGGGGAGAGGCTACTGTTGATGTACCGCAAGTTTGTTCCGATACCGATATCTTCGGACAATTTTGTACCATACCCTACCGTAACGGCAACCTCAAATCCTTTAAATCGACCGATAGGGGTCGGATCTTTTTCTGACGTGATAACAAATTCGCCGAGATTTAAATAGGTAATGCTGGAACCGAATGTTCCGCCATAATCCGGCATTTCTTGTTTAATATTAAAATAATCATAAAACAGATCGGACAAATTGAATTGCGGCAGCCAATTTGAGTGAGTAATGCTGACCTCTCCGCCGGTCTGGAATGCCAAACCAGCCGGATTCCAATGAATGGACGCTGCATCATCCGCTAATCCGGTTCCTGCCTCTCCCATTCCGCTCGCTCTGGAATTCGGAGAAATCATCAGAAACGGAACTGCCGATGAACCCGCTTGTGCAAACGACGATTGCGACAAACTGAACACCAACACCACGATGCCAACTGCGCTATACAACTTTTTCATGTATTACTCCTCAATTGATTGATACGTTAAAATATAGGAATTAATCGCGTTTTTTACCAGCATTCACTTTAGACGAATCACCGGCGTATTATCGCACTATTGCCATTTTTCCGATTGCTTCGCTGGTATATTTCCCGTCAATTGTTTTGGCGGTTACTTTATAAAAATAAACTCCGTTGCCAACTTCACCTCCATCATGATCCAATCGATTCCAATCGATCTTCACAAAACGATCCGGCACAGCCTGCCGTTCGATGGTGTGTATTAACCTGCCGGCGACCGTATAGATACGAATTGCAACATCAATTGGCATGGTTTGATTATGTTGAAACGTAAATGCCGTTGTTGTTGAAACGGGATTGGGGAAATTAAATAACTGCTGAATAGAGAGTGTTGCACTCGATGCAACAACAAAAAAAGCTTCAGTGGTAGACGAGTTATTATAGACATCCCAGGCGCGAACGGAAATCGAATGATTCCCCGATGAAAGATTCTCAAGCGTATACGCAGCGGTTCCCTCTTTATAACTGTCAATGGTTCCTTGGTACGCTCCCGTCAGATCGATGCTTTTTGTATTTCCGTCAATCCATGCTTCAAGCCGGTGACCGATGCTGTGGGTCGAAGAATTGATTCCATTGCTGTCTTTTAATGCCACAAACAGTTTCGGATTATCGTTAACAACATCGCCGGAACGAAATCTCGGATTGTCAAAATAGATGGTGATTTCCGGTCCAACGGAATCGCTCGACGCTGAATGGTTTGTGCCTCCGACGACAAAATTTTTATTATACCCTCGTCCGTCAAATGTAGTACCGGAAAAATAGATGGAGATGCGGCCGTTTTTATTCGTATACGAAATATCTTTCGGAACAATAAACGAAGCCACGAGTCGTCCATTCGATACCGTTGCCTGTCCGCTGTAAATTATCGCCCCATTTTTCCGATACGAAAAATATGCGTCGCCGTTATCATACCGTGGGGGCACCGGCGGAACAAATTGCTTATATTCTGCGTCATTCACCGTCAATGTTGCGGTTCCGGTAAATCCTGTCATCACGTTGTTGGCGGTGTCTCGCACCGTTCCGCTGATTATTATTTTTTCCAACGCTCGCAGCGTATCGGCTGTGGCGCCGGATGCCGTCATCACGGAATCTATCATCATCGCTCCGGACGGAGCAGCAAGAACAATCGTCGGATCACCGAGCAGAAAATACTTTTGCTTGTTTTCCAGCGACGATAAATAATCACTTAAAGCGTTTTTCGTCAACATATACGCATCACCTAACCGGAGAGTCGGTTTCCCGGAAAATACGTATTCATAAAACCGTTGATTTGTTACCGAATTATCATAAGAAAACACTGCACGATTTGCGCTCAACACACCGATCGCTCCCCCTTTTCTGCTTAACACTGCATCTTCTGCTGAACTTGACTCACCTGCTTCATCAAACCGGCCCCAATCGCATGTTGCCGCCACAATAAAGGTCAGTTTATCTGCATTCACAAATTGGTTTCGCACATCGTCTTGCGTCAGGACGCTTTCGTGCGCCCACACCTTTGGATTACCGTGACCGACAAAATTCAATAGCAGCGTCCCCTGTTTATTCACTTGGTCGAGAATAGCATCATGAGCGCCGGGTTTACGTCTTCCGGTAGATGCAAACACGGTAGTGTATTCTTCCATATTGATCCGTTGTACTTCATAATCGCGATTGGACGAGATTGTCGCGATATCATCGGATTGGGTGATATGGTCGAATTCCGATTGCGATGAGGGTGTCACCATATCGTCTGCAACAAGAGTTACCGTATTCTTCCACTGTCCCTTTGACATGCCGGTTTCATAGTGAATAATTTTATCGACCAACACTTTGGCATCGTCAACCGTTCTCGGCGTTAACCGTCCATGAGCGAGTGCCACCGTGGTCTTTGCAGGATTGAGATAGGAAAAATAGTCCTCGTTCGCAAACGAGCTGATTTTAATATTTGATTCTGATGTTTGGTATGTCGGTACACTCAATTGCTCGGTTTTGATAATGCCACGATAGTCGTAGGTGGCATCGCCGAAGAAGAGCACATACTTCGGTTTTACAGGCATTTGTGTAACTCCGTACAGGATGAAATCTCGCATCGCACTCGGGTCAGGCATACCCAAACCGAATTCGTTGAAGATCGTATCGATATCCACAACAATTGTGGATATTTTCCGGCTGCCCGGGAGCGATTCTTTATGCTGCTTCAGTCGATCAGCTTCGGATTTAAAATCATTGTGGGTGATAATAATAAATTCAGCACCATGCAATCCCCGAAGATTAGTGTTCGGCAGCTTCACGAACGCTTTTGGAGTTTTAAACTGGTCCGGCGTAATGCAAACATACCGATGAATTGTTCCCTCAGTTACCGTATCCTGAAAAACGATCGATCCCAACTCCGGCTCGAGTATGTAATGTATTTTCCTGATCGAAGAAAAATTCGATACTTCGAACAGCGTGATATCGTTTCGGGTAAAACCGTTTACCCGAAAAGAAATACTGCCGGAGGTATCCGGCGCAGCGAAGAACAGTTGATTTCCAACTGCAGTCAACTGTTGTTGATAGAACATCCGGAGCCATCCAATATATGCTGTTGAAACATTATTCGTTGTAGTATATTTGAATTTCACCATACTGCGCTGATCGGTTAACGAAGGTATGATTGTCGCGCTGCCGGAAGCCGGCCAAGCGTAATAATGATAATCGGAGAAGTTGATAATCTGGAACGAAACAGCTCCGAGCGATTGGCCGGATTCATCGATAGACATTGTTGTTCCCTCAGTCGATCTGCCGTACGCGAAATATTCATACGTCACGGAAGTCCCGGGTATATAACCGTTCAATTTTGTAATGACCGTTTGTGATCCACCCGGATTGATCGGTGAGCTGACCCATTCCTGACCGGATTGATTGAAGTTATATTTATCTTCATCAAACACCGCTTTCCCTAAAACATTGCGAAGCAATTTGCTTCCTACGCCGGTCAATGAAACCGTTTGTATTTTTTTAGGCGTCGTCGAAGTACCGAAGCTCAAAAAATAATAATTACTAAAGGTGTACGGATTACCATAGTGTGAAAACTGTTTTTGGTCGGGATCATAATTCCATCCATTCACACCTTGTCCGTAAAACAAAATATAATCGTCCGTATCGAAATTGCCGTTACCGTTGTGATCGACATATTCGAGAGCAATCTGAGGAAGATCTGCTGGTCTCGGCGTACTAAGATTTTCCGGTATTCTTTTGCCGTCTCCTCCAAACACATTCACATCGGTCATCGGTCGGGATAACGGTTCGATACCGACGGACCGGAGATACGGCACATCAAGTTTATAGATTCCGTCTTCGCTAATTTCCATCTTCACCCATGTACCGGAAGAAAGCAGCGACGAAGATGTGGCCATTCTTTTGTCAAACCGTGCAGCGGCTCTCCATTGTTTTGCCGTGCGGTAATTCAACAGATTTGCTTCAGCCCATTCATCGTGTCCGGTTTCATCAAACGTCGCACTCTGCATGCCATAATTGACACGGATTACAATTCTGGAGTATCGTTTTAATGTTCTCGTCGAGGATTGATATTGATACGGTGCGATGGTCAGGTTTCCCACCAGAACGCCTTTCACTGTGCCGAGAGAATGTAATTCGACCATTTGCTGCGGATAAAAATTATTTTTCGACCGATAATCGACACGATAGGATTTTGAAATCGAACCTAAATCGTCCGTACGCTGAATATGCGGAACCGGTGCAAGGGAATATGAGGCAATTGTTTCAAAATCCGATGCGATAACTGAAACCGTATTGCCGGAATGACCCGGAAGTGCGATGGAGAGCACTCTCGTTCGGATATCTTCGGCTCCCGCCAGATTTTGCGGCGAGGGGGCATCAAACGCAAACCGCGGTACCATAAAGAATGCGCGATCTGTTTTGACCGTTTTGTCCGGGTAATATTGCGGACGGAATTCTACTGTCATTCCTTTGGAATCGGATGCAATGACGGTGACATCCGAAAATGAAACGGAGTGTTGAGCGATTGCAGCAGCGCTCACGACGATAATGGCTGAAATAATATTTTTAATCATAAAGAAAAAATACCGAACAGTGGCATGTAGTTTCACCTTCACGTTCGGTACAATAAAAAAGCAACGAGTATAAACGTTAAAGGTGTCAAAAAGAACACGAACTGACCTACAACCTTTAACAAAAAATCTATACTTGTTGCTCCTTGTGTTTAATGTTTTTCTCTGTACAAATATAGAGAAGGGTGCATTGTTTGTCAACTCTTTTTTCTTGAGGATTTTCGCTTGCGATGCGGAATCACTTTGTTTAGATTATTGTAAACACATGGTTATTCACAACACTCTGGCTCAATGAAGAATCTCCTCCTCTTTCTTACTGTCCTTACCATGATCTCCAGCGCAAAACAAACTATCTCGTATACTCTCTCCATGCCGCAGCCTCACACACACCTGTTGTCTGTGGAAATCCGGATTTCCAACATCGTCGGTGCATCTCTCAATATGCATATGCCGGCCTGGCGCACAGGGCGATATGTGCTGATGGATTTTTCGGGAGGCGTTCAAAATTTTGCGGCGACGGATGAAAAGAAGCATCCCCTTCCCTTCAAAAAAACTGACAAGGATACCTGGCACATTGAAAAAGGAACAACCGGGACGGTGATTGTCACCTATAAAGTATACGCCAATGAATTTAATATGCGTACCCGGGAATTGAACAGTGACCATGCATTCGTCGATCCGCTTTCCGTTTTTATGTATACACTTGAATCAAAGGATTCACCCCTTCAACTCAC
>JALNZH010000129.1 GCA_023229405.1 Bacteroidota bacterium | reverse complement strand
CGATAAAGCGATGATTGCGTATGAATCTGCGGCTGATGTATCTCCGGTCTATATATGGATCTTCCAGGCACAAGTACAGCAGATAAAAACGGAAACGTTTCTACAACACTATGATGGTGCGCTTGAGTCGTTGCATGAAATGCTTCGCGATAGCAAAAACACTGAATATTTCGGCATCATCCATTTTGAGATTGCAAATATTCTTACTGTACAGGGAAAATTTGCAGAAGCTGAAGAGAAATATCGATACATCGATACGGCATTTGCCCGAACGGAAGAAGCTGCGCGTTCGTATTATGTACTCGGACGGTATTTTGAATATCAGATGAATAATTATGATTCTGCCCGCATTCTGTATAACAAGGCGAAAAATGAATTCCCATCTTCACAAATTACCTCTGAGGCAGTGATAAAAGCGGATATATTTAACAAGCATTTTGAACTGTGGAAAGATCTTAACCGATTCGATTCGTTGTATACCTATGAACTGTACAAACCGGAACCGGTGGATTCGGTAACAATTCCGGCACATGACAGTCTCGCACAGAAGGATACACTTGTTGTTACTGAAGAACCAAAAGTTAAAAAGATGTCGAAGACTGGCAAGCAGGAAAGCATAAAAGATTCGGTAGTTGTTGTCGATTCCGTAAAGATTAAAGAACGACTCGTGTGGGAACAGTCCAAAAGCGTGCTTCTTGATTCCTTACAGCGGGCGATAGTCCGTACAAAATTCGAATTGGGTGGTTTATTCTACCTGGAGATTCAACAGCCAGATTCTGCTATTCGATGGTTCGATGAAGTCATCGTTAAAAATCCGAAAAGTCAATTTGCTCCCCGTGCGCTCTATACGAAAGCAGAGATTTACCGGACCTTATTGCAGCGTTCTCCGTCGGAACGAGAACAAATTTATCGTGACATTATTGCTCAGTATGGAGATTCACCGTACGCCAATGAAGCACGAAAAAATCTTGGAATACCGATGATCGAAATGCAAAAAGATACTGCAATGGAATTATTTGAACGGGCAGAATTATTGGCGGAACAAAAGGAATTTCAGTCTGCTGTATCATCCTTCAAACAGCTTGCGAGCCGGTACGTAGCTTCGCCGCTTTCGGCAAAAGCGTTATATTCTGCCGGATGGCACTATGAACACTCTTTAGTGAACAACGATAGCGCATATTCTATCTATAAGCGATTGGTACAACAATTCCCCGCATCGCAGTATAGTAAAGTTGTTCAGCCGAAAATTACGGAATATGATAATGAACTAAAACGTATTGAAACTGAGAAGCAAAAAGCTCTGGATGATGCGAAACGCATCGAAGCGGAAAAACAAAAAGCTGCCGATGATGCGAAAGAAAAAGAACGTCAAGCAAAAGAAGTCAAAAAAACCGGCGAGAAGTTGACGGAACCGGTTATAAACGATTCGCTTTCTACCGGGAAACCGCTGGAATCAGTTTCAATCGATACACTCTCAACGCCGAAAAAATAAAATATGAAACAAGAACTTGTCCAAATTCACTCGTTCGAATGCTTGACAGCCGAGATTCTGGAGCTGACGTTTATTTCGGAGTACCTTTCTACGCACGCCCAACCGGGACAGTTTGTGAATATTCGTGTGGACAATAATTTCCCGTTGTTACGCCGTCCGTTCAGCATCTTTAACATTGACGAGAATAAAGTTTCTATTGTGTTTAATGTAATCGGCACCGGCACGAAAGTGCTGGCACGGAAAAGAAAGGGGGATACGATCGATGTTGTCGGACCGTGTGGCAACGATTTCCTCTCATTGGCAGATGACTCGTTCGATACTGCGGTGTTTGTCGGAGGAGGAATCGGAATTGCACCGTTTCCTTTCCTGACTAAACGATATCCCGCAGGAAAAGAAATAATAACTTATGTCGGCGGGCGTCAGAAAGAACTGATTGTGGAAAAAGGATTAAAGAATGCAAAGATTGCAACAGATGACGGAAGTATGGGATTCCACGGCACAGTACTCGAGTTAATAAAAAATGATTTTTCAACTAACGCACCAAAAAATCCCCGCTTTTTTCTCTGCGGTCCAAACAGAATGATGAAAGTAGTTGCTGAGTTTGCAAAAGAAATCGGTGCAACCTGTTATGCTTCTCTGGAGTGTGATATGGCATGTGGCATTGGTTTGTGCCAGGGATGTAATATTGAAATGGTAACAGGCGACAAAAAGTACCGGTTGGTCTGCAAAGAAGGAACTATTTTCGAAACGCAAAGTGTGAAATTCTCATGATTGAATCATTTAAACTGAGAAACGTCGAATTTAATAACCGTATCCTTGTTGCTTCAGGTACATTCGGATACGGAGATGAGGTACCCGATCTCGTCGATATCTCACAGCTTGGCGGCATTATGACAAAGTCGCTTTCTATGAAACCGCGCGATGGTAATCCGAATCCCCGGATTACAGAAACCGCCAGCGGTATGCTGAATTCTATCGGTCTGGCGAATATCGGTGTCCACAAATTCATCTCCGATAAACTGCCGACACTCAAAAAACATGACACAAAAGTTATTGCCAATATTGCTGCAAGCAGTGTTGAGGAATATTGTAGTGTATTGGAACTGTTAGATGCTCAGGAAGGGGTCCATGGATTCGAAATTAATGTCTCGTGCCCGAATGTAAAAGAGGGGGGGCTGAGTTTCGGAACGGACGTTACACTCGTAACGCGCATCACCAAAGAGCTGCGGCAGCGGACGAACAAACCGTTGATCATTAAACTGACGCCGAACGTTACTCACATTTCCGAATTTGCCCGTGCATGTGAAGCTGAAGGAGCTGATGCCGTTTCTGTTATCAACACGGTGATCGGTATGGCAGTGAATATCCACAAACGGACACCAAAAATTGCAACCACCACCGGCGGTCTGTCTGGACCTGCCGTAAAACCGATTGCACTGGCGAAAGTGTACGAAACGGTAAATGCCGTGAAGATCCCGGTAATTGGCATCGGTGGAATTGTTACCTGGGAAGATGCCGTTGAATTCTTTATCGTCGGAGCTTCCATGGTTCAGATTGGCACCGCAAATTTCATCAATCCCTCGACAGGTATCACTATTGCTCACGGCGTAAAAGAGTTTTGTGAGAAGAACGGTATGGATAATGTCGGATCGCTTGTAAAAACCCTTCAGACGAATCGAACAATTTCAATTGTCGATTCATGGCTTTGATCGTTCTATCACTTACTTTGTGAAATGAACCCAACGATAGAATATCTGTTTTCCCTTCACACGTTCGGTATGAAATTCGGATTGAGGAATATCCGTTCGCTTCTGCATTTCTGCGGCGATCCGCATCATCAACTCCGGACCGTCCATATCGCCGGCACGAACGGAAAAGGCTCCACAAGTTCCATAATAGCATCGATATTGACAGCCGCCGGTTATAGCGTTGGACTATACACTTCGCCACATCTTGTTTCATTTAACGAACGGATCAGAATTAATGGAGTGATGATACCAGAGAAAGATCTTGTCCGTTATGTCCGGAAACTGCGTCCGGAAATCGAACGGCTACACGCGACATTCTTTGAAGCGACAACTGCAATCGCATTTCGATATTTTGCAGATCAGCAAGTTGATATCGCCGTCATCGAAACTGGGTTAGGGGGGAGGTTGGATTCGACCAATGTTTTGCGTCCAATGGTTTCAGTGATCACCTCAATTGGGAAAGATCATACACAACAGTTAGGTACGACTCTCTACGACATCGCTTCAGAAAAAGCTGGAATTATTAAACGGAATATTCCCATCGTGATGGGAAATCTGACCGGCGTTGCCCGTAAAACAATTATTGAGGCTGCGAAGAAAAAACACTCACCATGGATTGCAGCATCAAAAATAAATGCACCGAAGGGTATTCAGATTGAATTAAAAGGAATTCATCAACGTGCGAATGCACGAACAGCACTTGCAACCATATCCCTTGTTACCAAACACTTTCTGATTGGTGATCAGGCTGTAAAACAAGGATTGGAACAGACATCAGCATTGAGTGGGCTTAGGGCACGATATGAATTTCACAAAGGTCACCCGGACGTTGTGTTGGATGTAGCGCATAATCCAGACGGTATAAAAACACTTGTCACCGAACTTTCAGAGCTTACATACCAGCGTATTGTCATCCTATTTGCAGTCATGAAAGACAAGGATTACCGATCAATGTTGAAGCAATTCAAAAAACTGCATCCGGTGATTGTTGCGACTCAACCTGCTGGTGAGCGAGCGTTACCGTCCGGTGTATTGCATTCTGTCTGCCAATCGATGGGATTTCATTCATATGAAACGAAAAACCTGCGTGAAGCATACCAAATCGCCAAAAAAAAATCTGGGCAGAAAGGTCTGTTAATCGTCACAGGATCGCATTATTTGATCGGTGAGGTCATTCCTTTAATTGAAAAAAAACCTTGACAATAAACCTGAATTCCTATAATTTAACACTGGGTTAAAGACACTTTCCTTTTCGTTTATCCACACACACTATCGTCTCAACCAATTTTCATACTAACTCCAACGCTAACTAACAGTTGTATCGCATTATCGTGTTCCTCATCATTATTACAACCAATTAACTACTTCTAAGGGGGTAACCTTCGCATATGCCTATGGACATTTCTGAACTCAAGTCCAAAAAAATCTCCGACCTGAATAAAATCGCACGTGATCTCGGACTTTCCGGATACAGCGATCTCCGCAAACAAGAACTCATCTTTAAAATTCTCGAAGCGCAAAGCCAGAAGGACGGACAAACTTTCAGCAAAGGAGTACTCGAAGTTCTCCCTGATGGATACGGATTTCTCCGATCGGTCGATTACAATTACCTTCCGTCGCCGGACGATATTTATGTATCGCCATCCCAGATCAAAAAATTTGCATTGCGCACGGGAGATACGGTCAGCGGTCAGGTTCGGCCTCCGAAAGATGGAGAACGGTTTTTTGCCCTCCTTCGCGTAGAAGCGGTAAATGAAGACGAGCCGGAAAAAATTCGTGAAAGAATTCTGTTTGACAACTTAACGCCGCTCTATCCCGAAGAACGCCTCAACTTGGAAACAGCACCGGGTGAATATGCTATGCGTGTGTTGGACATGCTTTCGCCGATCGGTAAAGGTCAGCGTGGAATGATTGTGTCGCCGCCGAAAGCGGGTAAGACCATTATGCTGCAGAAGATCGCCAACAGTATCGCGCGGAACCATCCGGAAGTAAAATTACTGATGCTGCTGATCGATGAACGTCCGGAAGAAGTGACGGATATGGAGCGGAGCGTTAGCGCAGAAGTGGTCGCATCAACGTTTGATGAACCGCCCGAACGGCACGTTCAGGTGGCGGATATGGTGATTGAAAAGGCAAAACGACTTGTTGAAGCGAAACATGATGTTGTTATCCTGTTGGATAGTATCACACGTCTTGCACGCGCTCATAACACCGTAACACCACACTCCGGTAAAATCCTTTCCGGCGGTGTGGATGCCATGGCGCTCCATCGTCCCAAACGATTCTTCGGTGCTGCGCGCAATATTGAAGATGGCGGAAGTTTGACAATCATCGCTACTGCACTTGTTGAAACGGGCAGCAGAATGGACGAAGTGATTTTCGAAGAATTTAAAGGAACGGGCAACAGTGAAATTGTGCTCGACCGTAAACTTGCTGACCGCCGTATCTTCCCGGCTATCGATGTGAATCGGTCGGGAACACGCCGTGAAGAAATTCTACTGGAACAGGATGAAATGAACAGGATTTGGATTCTGCGGAAATTCATCAGTGACTTTAATCCAGTGGAAGCGATGGAATTCCTGCTCGATCGCTTAAAAGGAACGAAATCGAACAAAGAGTTCCTGAAATCAATGAATAGTTAGTCCGAAAAGCCGTCGAAAGACGGCTTTTTATTTTGGAACTTCATTTTTTTCGGCGTAAATTTGGGCACAAAAATTAAAGGATGCACCTATGAATGAAGTTGTCATTGTTAGTGCCTGCAGAACTCCTGTTGGATCGTTTGGCGGCGTATTAAGCACTATCACAGCACCCAAACTTGGTGCTATTGTTATAGAAGAAGCAATCAACCGTGCAAAAATTTCGAAAGATCAAATCAACGAGGTGATCATGGGAAATGTTGTACAGGCCGGCGTCGGTCAAGCTCCGGCGAGGCAGGCAGCATTGTTTGCAGGACTTCCATCCTCTGTTGAAACATTCACGGTGAATAAAGTGTGCGGCTCTGGTTTAAAAGCAATTATGCTTGCATCGCAAGCAATTGCTCTCGGTGATGCAGAAGTGGTCGTTGCCGGCGGAATGGAAAGTATGTCCAACGCACCGTATTTGATTCCACAAGCGCGGTATGGATATAAATACGGTAACGGTGAACTTCAGGACTCGTTGATGCGTGACGGTCTTCAGGATGTCTATCAGGGAGTACCGATGGGTAATTTTGCCGAACTCTGCGCGAAAGAATGTAACGTTCCACGCGAAGCGCAGGATGAGTTTGCAATCCTCAGCTATACACGTGCGCAGGAATCTATTACGACCGGACGGTTTAAGGATGAAATCGTAAAAGTCCCTATCGCAGGCAAAAAAGGGGAAACCACTTTTGTTGAGGTGGATGAAGAACCGTTCAAAACAAATTTTGACAAAATACCGACACTTCGTCCGGCATTCCAAAAAGATGGAACAGTGACTGCGGCTAATTCCTCCAAAATTAATGATGGTGCGGCGGCGTTGGTATTAATGTCTGTAGAAAAAGCGAAAGCGCTTGGACTGAAACCGATTGCACGCATTATTGCTTCTGCCTCGTCTGCCAAAGAACCGAATTGGTTTACCACTGCACCGGCTGACGTTATCACAAAATTACTAAAGAAAGCGAATTTGTCGATTGGCGATATCGATCTGTTTGAAATCAACGAAGCATTCGCTGTTGTGCCGCTTGCAGTCAACAAGATTGCTGGGATCGATATTCAAAAGGTGAATGTGAACGGCGGCGCAGTTGCACTCGGACATCCGATCGGTGCGAGTGGTGCCAGGATCACTGTAACGTTGCTGTACGCATTACAACAACGAAACAAAAAACGCGGCATGTCCGCCATTTGTATCGGCGGCGGCGAAGCCAGCGGTTTGATTGTAGAATTACTCTAATAATTTGTTGTAAGGAACAGACTATGGCAATCGCGAATGTTACCGTTATCGGTTCGGGGACAATGGGCAATGGTATCGCCCATGTTTTTGCACAATACGGATACTCAGTTACACTAAATGATATCAAACATGAATTCCTTGATCGCGGACTGAAAACTATCTCGTCGAATTTGGATCGTCAGGTAAAAAAGGGGACACTCACCGAAGAACAAAAAACGAAGACTCTTGCAAACATCAAAACGTCGTTGGTGTTGTCCGATGCAGTGAAACAAGCCGACATTATTATTGAGGCGGCAACCGAAAACAGGGAAATAAAGTTTGAAATCTTCCGTACGGTGGATGCACATGCTCCGGCGTACGCTATTCTTGCAACAAACACATCATCCATTTCCGTGACTGAGATCGGTGCTGTCACAAAACGGCCAGCACAGGTCATCGGTATGCATTTCATGAATCCTGTTCCGGTAATGAAACTGGTAGAAGTGATACGCGGTATTGCAACATCCAATGAAACGTTTGCATTCGTAAAACAACTTTCCGAAAGCATAGAAAAAGTACCGGTAGAAGTGAACGATTATCCGGGTTTTGTTTCGAATAGGATCCTGCTTCCCATGTTGAATGAAGCCATCTATTGTGTGATGGAAGGCGTTGCAACACCAGAGGCAATTGATACTGTCATGAAACTCGGCATGAATCATCCGATGGGCCCGCTCACGTTGGCGGATTTTATCGGGCTCGATGTCTGCTTATCTATTATGAACGTCCTGCATGAAGGGTTGGGCGATTCCAAATACCGTCCCTGTCCGTTGTTGAAAAAAATGGTTGCCGCAGGACATCTGGGAAGGAAAAGCGGGAAAGGATTCTACGATTATCCAAAGACATAAGAAATAACAAACTTGCTCCACGTATCTCCGCCGTACAAGGCTGATACAGTAACTCATTATCGCATTACTTAAAACATAAGAAAGTGATATGAACTTCGAACTGAACGAAACCCACAGAATGATCCAGGAAACGGCGCGTCAATTCGCGCATGAAGAACTGGCTCCCTCCGCCGATGAGCGAGACGAAAAAGAACTTTTCCCACACGAACAGATTAAAAAATTAGGCGAGCTCGGTTTTATGGGCATGATGGTGCCGGAAGAATACGGCGGCGCCGGACTCGATACGGTGAGTTATGTTATTGCCATGGAAGAGATCTCCAAGGTCGATGCATCCTGTGGTGTGATTATGTCGGTAAATAATTCGTTGGTGTGCTACGGATTAACGAAACATGGGACCGAAGAACAAAAGAAAAAATTCCTCGTACCGCTTGCAACCGGAAAAAAACTTGGTGCATTTGCACTTTCCGAACCGGAAGCCGGCAGCGACGCAACTAATCAGCATACCACCGCCGTCCGCGATGGCGATCATTATATACTGAATGGGATCAAAAATTGGATTACAAACGGCGTGAATGCGGATTACATTATTGTAATTGCACAAACAGATCCGTCAAAAGGACACAAAGGAATATCGGCGTTCATCGTTGAAAAAGGAATGCCTGGATTTTCCCATGGGAAAAAAGAGCGGAAACTTGGTATCCGCAGTTCCGACACGGTGTCGCTGACGTTCGACAATATCCGCGTTCCGAAAGAAAATATGATCGGTGAAGAAGGATTCGGTTTCAAATTTGCTATGATGACTCTTGAAGGGGGAAGGATCGGCATTGCATCACAAGCGCTCGGTATAGCTCAAGGGTGTCTTGATGCGGCATTAAATTATTCTAAACAGCGGAAGGCATTCGGTAAACCGATTTCCGAATTGCAGATCATTCAATTTAAACTTGCTGACATGGCAACGGACATTGAGGCAGCCCGGTTATTAACCTATCAGGCGGCGATATTAAAAGAAGCCGGTTTGCCGTACGCAAAACAGGCGGCAATGGCAAAATTATGGGCATCAAAAACGGCGGTGAAATGTGCACTGGAAGCAATTCAGGTTCACGGGGGGTATGGATATGTTCGTGAGTATAATGTGGAACGCTACCTGCGTGATGCAAAAATTACGGAGATTTATGAAGGAACTTCCGAGATTCAACATATTGTTATATCACGTGCACTCCTGAAGGATTGATCTGTCGGGTTTCTGATTCAATTTTCAGGTATATTATTCACGCACACTTAAGGAGAGAAAATGAAAAAAGGGTTAATCATACTGCTGGTAATAGCCGGCGTTATCATCCTCGGAGTTATGTGGGGAGTGGGAAAATATAATGGAATTGTGAAATTGGACGAGACTGTAAATGAAGGTTGGGCACAAGTACAAAATCAATATCAACGAAGAATGGATCTCATCCCGAATCTTGTCGCCACAGTTCAAGGCGTCGCGAATTTTGAAAAATCGACACTGACTGCCGTGATTGAAGCGAGAGCAAAAGCTACACAGGTT
>JALNZH010000128.1 GCA_023229405.1 Bacteroidota bacterium | reverse complement strand
CAAATATCCTTACGAAAGGGGTTTTTCAGATGTCTCTCTTAATTAATCACTGAAGTTACGCAAAACAAGAAAAACGGTCATGGTGAGCAAGGCGCAGGCTAAGATAGTGAAGTCATCCTTCTGCCGAAGGCATCCCTATCGGGAGACGCATCCTTTCCCGCAGGGATTCCTTCGGAACAAACAGCAAAGGATTTGCTAAGGATGACCTCTGTTTCTGCGCCGCGTCGAACCATTTTTACCTTTCTGCGTAACATCAGTTAGTCATCGCTGTCCAAAATAAAACCCTTATTGACAAAAATTTATCGAAACAGGTGGATTTATGGAAGATATGTTATGTTGAGAAAAATAATCCCTCCCCTACATTTCTTACAGTGTTGGAAGAGTTGTGGGAGTGAGTGAAGTTTAGTGAGGATTAAGTGAGCTTTTTCTCCCCCTACCAAGGGGGAGATACAGAGGGGGGGGCTGAAATCATGAAGGGACTTTTGATGGCGTTTTTTGCCATCTACGGGCAAGAGCGAACGGGATTCATCGCGCGCGTTACATTTCGCAAGGGGTTCTTGTGCTCCTTTTCTTGTGCCGACCAAATCTTTATACCATGTCGGCATTCCTTCGGAACCCCGTCAAGAAAAGAAGGAATAAGTTTTTCTCTTGTATGATGTATTTTGGACAAGTATGATTAGTCATACCTAATAGTAAAATGTTATGAGCGTTCTCAAGGTAATCCTCTTCGATCTCGGCCGCGTGTTGATGCATATCGACTTCGATGCATTCCCGAATGGATTGGGATTGACAACACAAGAACAACGTCTTCCATATACGGGGCTGACAAAAAAAATTGTTCGTAAGTATGAAGAGGGGAAAATATCGACAAACGAATTTCTTGATGCAATGGTGCCGGTGTACAATTACCGATTTTCTCGTGAACAAATCCTGAATGCGTTTAACGATATCATTGTTGAAGACAATCAAGACATTATTGCGTTTGTTGAAGAAGTTCGTGCGAAGTATCGTCTTGGCGTTCTCAGCAACACATGTGCATGCCATTGGGAAAAAGTAGAACGCATTTCGTCCATAATAAAAATATTTCCTGATCTGTTCACCTCATTTCATTTAGGTGTTATGAAACCCGACCCAATAATTTATCAACGAGTGTGTGAAACCATTTCCGTTGCTCCAGATCAGGTACTCTTTATCGATGATCTAAAAGAAAATGTTGTTGGTGCACAAACGTTTGGAATGAAAGGAATAGTGTTTCAAAATTCCGAACAACTCAAGTCAGATTTTTCTCTTCGCAAGTGGTAAATCATCACTTAAAGTAACTTCTTAAGTCCTTGCCGTAACAATTTATCATTCCGACTTCCTGTCAGGCCGTCCAGACAAAATTTCCAAAAATCTTCTAAAATCCTCGTATTTATTGGAGAAATCTCTTGACTTTAGATTGAAATCATGTAACTTTGTGTCCAGCGGTGGGTTAAAGTGGGTAAAAAATAACCAACAAAATAAGGCAATAAACAATCGTGTCATCATTTAAAGGTTCATTCCATTATACGGTTGACAATAAGGGTCGCATCAATATTCCTGCGAAGATGAGGAAAAATCTTTCCCCCGAAGCGAACAATTCGTTTGTCGTCACACGTGGATTTGAATCGTGCATTTTTGTCTATCCGAATGATGAATGGGCGAAACGCGAATTGGAATTAGGAAAATTACAGCAGACAAAACCGCAAGATCGGTTTTTTACGCGGATGCTGCTTCAATATGCAACAGACACGGAACTGGATGGACAATACCGGATCGTACTATCGAAAGATTTAATACAGTACGCAAATATCCAGAGCGAAGTGTTTATCCTCGGTGCGTTCGACCGCATCGAAGTGTGGAATCCGGAAGAGTATAAAAAGTATCTTGATGCTCAACAGGAAGATTATCTGACTGTGGCATCGAGAGTGTTTGAAAATAAAGAATAAACGATCGCACGGCGCAGTACCGGACGGATCAGTGAATATATTCGTCACGGAAATGTTGTCGGTAGTTTTTTGGTGGTTCACTGGAGAGAATTGTCACAACCGTCCTCATATCACATTCCGGTTATGCTCAACGAAGTGCTTGAGCACTTGGTAACGGCAACGGATGGAAATTATGTGGATGGGACATTGGGTGGCGGGGGGCACGCAGAACGGATCTGTGAACGACTGACGAACGGCGGGACGCTTATCGGCATTGACGCCGATGCAGACGCAATTCATGAAGCGGGGAAACGTCTGCAGCGATTTGAACATTCTGTCCAACTTGTGAACGACAACACCGCGCACATCGCACACATACTTCGCTCTCTGAACATCCCAACGATTCATGGATTGTTGTTAGACCTCGGTGTCTCTTCGTTTCAATTGGATGAAGCGACGAAAGGATTTTCATACCGCGCCAACGAACGACTGGATATGCGAATGGACCGGCGCCAGATGCTCGATGCTCACACTGTGGTGAATTCGTACACTGAAGAGGAACTCGCCGATGTAATTTTTCACTATGGTGAAGAACGAGTATCTCGCAGAATTGCTCACAGGATTGTGGTAAAAAGAGAAGAAGCGCCGATTGAAACAACAGGTCGGTTGGCATCAATTGTGGAGAGTGTTGTAGGAGGAAAATTCGCCACAAAATCGCTCTCTCGGGTTTTTCAAGCAATCCGTATTGAAGTAAATAATGAACTCCACCGGCTGCAATCCATATTGAAAGACTCGCTGCCGTTGTTGGCACCGGGCGGACGCATTGTTGTCATCTCATATCACTCTCTGGAAGACAGGATTGTGAAAATATTTTTCAACAAATGTGCGGCTACATTTATTCCTTCCGGAAATAAGTTTCAGCCGGATATACCCAGAGTTCCCGAGTTGAGAATCCTGACCAAAAAGCCGTTGGAAGCATCGGAAGAAGAACAAAAAGAAAATTCCCGATCACGAAGCGCAAAGCTGAGAGTCGCTGAACGAACATAGAAGATAGATACACTTGAAAAGATGTGAATACTGGAAACAAACGGAATTATGGGAAAGAATTTTCAACATACACCGATCAATGTCGTAGAAATGCCAAAGTTCAACGATCGGCAGATCTATAATAATGCAATCGGTATTTCGTCAGATCCGCAAAATTCCAATCCTGGTTATGCACTGCCTCGGCAGAATGTCCGTCGGGTGAATACAAAGAAACGTGCAAAAACATCGAATGTCGTCGGAATTTTGTTTTTGGTGGCGACCGCAGCTCTATTATATGTGGGGAATGTTATTGCCGTGAATAATCTGGCGAAAGAAGTGAATGATTTGAATACACGGCACAATCAGATCGTCAGCACCAACGAAGTTATTAAGGCGGAAATTAACCGCAAGGCGAGCCTGGAACGGATTAGTCTGATGGCGCAGGAAAAACTTGGAATGACCAATCCTAAAGAAGCGCCGGTCTGGTTCGAGGTGGATGCGGAAAAAGCGGCTGAAGTACAGGAACTGGTTCGTCATTAAGGACGGGTAAACAACCAACAGAACATGCAGAATCCATTCGTAAAACGGAATACAAGCGAAGTACAGGATACTCCACAGCAGAAGGATTATAGACACCGTTTGTTAATGGTGAAGATTGTGTTTTTAATATTATTCGTTTCGGCTTCCATAAGGTTGGTGCAAATTCAGCTGATCGAATCGGGAAAGTATCAGGATATCGCCAAGAAGCAGTATGAAGCGAGAGTTCCACTTACAGCGCAGCGCGGAAATATTTATGACCGGAATGGCAATGTGCTTGTGGCCAATTCTCAGTTTGTTTCGTTTGCCGCAGATCCGAAGATCGCCGGTGAAGATGCCCGTTTTATTGCAAAAGAATTTTCTCTGGTGACCGGAAAACCGGAACGTGAATATATTGCCAAGCTGCACAGCAACAAACGATTCGTGTGGATGGAACGGCATGTGCGTCCCGATATCGCGGAGTTGATCCCGATGAAAAAGATGGGGGGTATCGTGAAGATGAACGAAGCGATGCGCATCTATCATTACGATGAACTTGCGGGGCAGGTGCTTGGCGCTACGAATATCGACAACGTTGGTGTGAGCGGCATCGAACAGCAATTTAATGAAGTACTGCGCGGAGTTGACGGTTATGTGATTATGCAGAAGGACGGGCTCGGAAGAAAACGACCGTCGGTCGATTACCCGCGCGAAGATGCGGTAAATGGTCATACAATTGAATTAACGATCGATCTTCAGTATCAATCGATTGCCGATGAGGAGTTAAAAAAAGGAATTGCACGCACGCAGGCAGAGGCAGGATTGGTCGTGATGATTCGTCCGCAAACCGGAGAAATCCTGGCGATGGCAAACTATCCTCAAGTGAATCTGAACAAAGTGCAAAATTCCGATGCGTTGAAAAACCGTATTATTTCGGATATGTATGAACCGGGATCGGTTTTTAAAATCGTCACAGCTTCGGCAGCGCTGGAACACGAAGTAACAACGCTGGAAAAAAAATTTTACGCAGAGAACGGAAAATACAGGATTGAATATCCTGGAAAAAAAATCCGATTTATCAACGATTCTCATCCGATGCGCGAGGTTACGTTTATGGAGGCGATGGCATATTCCTCCAACATCGTCATGGCGAAAGTAAGCGATCTAATTGGAGCAGAACGATTATATACACAAGCGCGCGATTTCGGTTTTGGAATGGCGACAGGGATCGAACTTCCGGCGGAGAGTAATGGTCACTTGCGGAAAACATCGGAATGGTCTATGGCGTCGTTGAATTCCATTTCGTATGGGTACGAAGTCGGTGTGACGCCGCTCCAAATCGTTTCTGCATATTCGGCAATTGCGAACGACGGTATGCTAATGAAGCCGTATATCGTACAGCGGGAAAAAGATGAACTAGGTCAGGAAGTGTATGCCGGTCAACCGCAAATGATCCGTCGCATTATTCCAAAACAGGTGAACGACCAGATGAAAGAGATATTAGAAGGTGTAGTGGATTTCGGTAGCGGTTCAATCGTTAAAACTCCTGGCGTTCGCATTGCCGGTAAAACGGGAACGTCCCGGAAACATGTGAACGGAAAATACGAAGAGGGAAGTTACAACGCGTCGTTCGTCGGTTTTTTCCCCGCAGAAAAACCAGAGATCGTCTGTTTGGTGATGATCGAAAAACCGAAAACGGGAGGATATTACGGAGCTGCCGCAAGTGCACCAATCTTTAAAGCGATTGCCGAGCGAATCATCAATAACAATGGTTTAATTGCTAAAACAATAGTTGTCGGTCAACCTGCGCCTACACCGGCAGGTAAACCGCAGGTTGATGCAACCGTTTCTATACCAGATGTTGCAGGAAATGATATCGAAGAAGCTGGCGCAGTATTAAAACTTTCCGGTCTTGCATCGAAAGTGATCGGTACCGGCGACGAAGTGGCGCGGCAATATCCGCCGGCTGGGACGAAAGTGGAACGTGGATCTATCGTACAATTAATGATGAATGAAACTGAATCGACGCCGGTTGCCGGCTCGTTGAAGGTTCCCGAAGTACGGGGGATGAGCGTACGTCGGGCAGTGAACAAATTGGCATCTGAACAACTCAGTGTAACTATTGTCGGTTCCGGCGTAGTTGTGAATCAATTTCCAAGCGCTGGTACACCGTTGAAGCAGGGAACGAAGGTGACGATTATGTGCGAGCCGAGAATAATCGTCACGGCACAGTTGTATTAAAAGAATGACAAGCGTATGACATTATCCGAAATACTAAAAGGCGTTACCGTCACCAAAATGTTCCAGACCATGTACGGAAAGATGGTGACTACGCATGATGTCAAGATCAGCGGCATCCAGTACGATTCAAGAAAAGTACTGCGGGAGAATCTGTTTGTTGCGTTGAAAGGATCCGGCGCGGATGGCCACAAGTTTCTTTCTTCTGCAATTGCAAACGGCGCAAAAGTAATTGTGATCGAGGATGACCAAGCGATTCCCGATTCGATGTGCATGCATACGGGAACGGTAAAAGTGGTCGTTGGCAATACGCGTAAAGCTTTGTCCCGTATCGCGGCAAATTATTACGGTACTCCCGCTGCTTCAATGACGATGATCGGCGTAACCGGCACCAATGGTAAAACAACGACTACATATCTCGTGAAACAAATGCTGGAAGCGGAGTCGAAGAACAAGGTCGGTATGATCGGCACAGTGGAAAATGCAATTGGTGATGAAAAATTTCCCGCTACTCATACGACACCGGAATCGCTTGAACTGCATCAACTGTTCGCACAGATGGTAAAAAATGGTTGCACGCATTGTGTGATGGAAGTTTCTTCACATGCTCTGCATCAGTACCGCACGGATGGGATTCCATTCGCAGCTGCTGTCTTCACAAATTTGACTCAGGATCATCTGGATTATCACGGAACAATGGATGAATACTGTCGGACCAAAAAAGTATTGTTCGATGGATTATTGGACCAATCAATTGCCGTCATCAACGTGGATTCAGAATATGCAGCGGCAATGGTCAAAGATTGTAAAGCGCGAAAAATATCATACAGCATCTTATCCGCTGCCGATCTGCAGGCGAAAGATCTGTCTGTAACGGTAAATGGATTTACCGCAACGATTGATGGGCCTGCGATTTCCACAAAACTTGTCGGAAGGTTTAATGTGTATAATTTTCTTGGTGCGTACGGTGTGTTGAAAGGATTGGGAATGAGTCTTTCACCGGAACGCTGTGCGGAACTGAATCCCGCGCCGGGACGATTCGAACAGATTCAATCTCCCGCTGGTTGGACGGCAATAGTTGATTATGCTCACACACCAGACGCTTTGGAAAATTGTCTACAGACTATTCACGACGTGTTACCGAAAAAGAGAACGACTTCTATTATTACGGTTTTCGGAGCAGGAGGCGACCGGGACATAACGAAGCGGTCGAAGATGGGGGCAATTGCAGAACGGTTGAGCGACGTTGTAATCGTCACGTCGGATAATCCCCGTACCGAAGATCCGATGACGATCATCAATCAGATTGTGGATGGAATCTTGGATAAAATGAAAACGATTGTTGAAGCAGACCGTGCGAAGGCTATCGCCCGAGGATTGTCACTGGCAAAAGCTGGGGATGTAATCCTTATCGCTGGAAAAGGACACGAAGATTATCAGGTGATTGGAAAAGAGAAATCCCATTTTAGTGACAAAGAAGAGATTCTGAAATATATCGGGTGATTGTTCCGCGTAGCGGATTGATTCTATGAAAAAAATAACCGCAAAAGATTTGCAAAAATTGACGAACGTAAAACTCGTCAACAAAGAATTGCTGAAACGACACCCGATCTCGGGCGTTTCAACCGATTCTCGCGTTGTAAAGACGGGAGATCTGTTCTTTGCGTTAAAGGGTGAGAAATATGACGCGCATGAATTTATCGATGCTGTTGTTAAAGCGGATCCGGCAGGAATTGTCGTCCACAGGTCATGGGCGGAGATGAATGATCGGTATTTCAGAACGTTTCCCTGTCTGTTTGTGGTTTCGAATGACACGACAACAACCTTTGGTGAATTGGCGAGAGTGTATCGGCAAAAATTCGACATCCCTGTTATAGCCATTGGCGGTAGCAACGGAAAAACAACTACAAAAGAAATGGTGACGGCAGTGTTGCGCACGAAATACAATGTGTTGAGCACAGAAGGAAATTTGAACAATCATATCGGTGTGCCTCAGACTTTGTTCCGCATAACATCGAAACATGAAGTCGCAGTCATCGAAATTGGGACGAACCACTTCGGCGAATTGCAGTATCTCTGCACGCTAGCCGAGCCGACGCATGGACTGATTACAAATATCGGCAAAGAGCATTTGGAGTTTTTTGGCGATGAACAAGGTGTGGCAAAAGAAGAGCGGGAGTTATACCGCTATCTTCAGAAAAATGATGGTATGGCGTTTGTTAATTGTGATGATCAATTTCTGGCTGCTGACAGCAATACATTGAAACGTTCAATGGGCTATGGTGTAAATGTAAAAGCGGAGCTCCGCGCAAAAAAAATCACAATGAATGAATTGGGGCAAGCATCGTTCGAAGCAGTGTGGCAGAAAAAGGATGTTACGTTCGGTGTTCGTCTTTCCGTTCCCGGTGTACATAACGTGACAAATGCGTTGGCGGCGGTTGCGGTCGGATTAAAGTTGAAAGTAAAACCGAAAAAAATCGTTGCCGCGTTGGAATCATTTATTTCGGCCTCTAAACGGATGGAAGTGTTGTCGAAGAACGGAAAGATCATCCTGAACGATACCTATAACTCCAATCCGGATTCTGTTATCGTTGCATTAAAAACATTGAGATCGTTCACCACCAGTGGAAAAAAGATCGTCGTGCTGGGAGATATGCGGGAGCTTGGCGATTCGTCCAAACGGGAACACACAAATATCGGCGTAATTGCTTCCGAAATGAAATTCGACGGATTGTTTACCTACGGTCCGTTCTCAAAATATACAAGTGAAGCGTTCGGCGACAGTGCGAAACATTTTGAATCAAAAGAAGAGTTATCCGCCGAACTGAAACGGATAGTTACTCACGGCGATGTTGTGCTGATAAAGGGATCGCGGGGAATGCGGATGGAAGAGGTTGTCGCTCAACTAACAAACAGCAGTGTGCAATTGCATATAAAGGACCAACACTGATGTTATACCATCTTTTATACTGGATCGAACAGGTCTACAATCCTCCGGGGTTCGGCGTTGTGAAATATCTTACGTTTCGCGCAGCGATGGCTGCGATTACAGCGTTGTTTATCAGTTTTGTGATCGGAGGGAAAGTGATCACCATGCTGAAAAATAAAGGGATTGTCACAACGTATCGGGAAGGATCTCCGGAAAAACATAAACTAAAAGCCGGCACGCCGATGATGGGAGGAATTATCGTGCTCGCCGCCATACTAATTCCCACAATCTTGTGGGGTGATCTAACCAACACCTATGTGCAGATGATAATTATGGTAACTGGCGGATTGGGATTGGTTGGGTTCATGGATGATTATCTGAAGATCGTGAAAAAGAAAAAAGAAGGATTGATCGGCTGGTATAAGATTATCGGTCAAGTAACGATTGGATTGATTCTCGGATACGTTCTCTATTCTATGCCGGAATTGAAAGCGATCAATGCCAATACGGTGACGACCGTTCCGTTTTTCAAAAATTTGGAATTCGATTTCGGAGTGTTGTACATCCCTCTTGTTATTTTTATTATTACTGCGACTTCCAACGCAGTGAATTTAACAGACGGATTAGATGGATTGGCGATCGGTACTTCCGGAATCGTAGCAATGACGCTCGGTATTATCGTTTACATCTCGGGGAATATCGAGTTTAGCAGTTACCTGAATATTATTTATTTGCGCGGAAACGGTGAGCTGATCGTGTTCTGTATCGCGTTAGTCGGTGCGTCGCTCGGATTTCTATGGTACAACTCTTACCCCGCTCAGATTTTTATGGGAGATACCGGTTCGCTTGCCCTCGGCGGAGCAATCGGTGCGTTGACGGTGATGGCGAAGAAAGAGTTGATCCTTCCTATACTCGGTGGAATCTTCTTTATGGAAACA
>JALNZH010000127.1 GCA_023229405.1 Bacteroidota bacterium | reverse complement strand
CGGAGATTTTGTCGGGCATCTAAATATTGGATTCCCGCCAGAAACATGCGGGAATGACGGTTAGTTTTTTAAATTGAGTGTCGTGAGTTTATTACATTGGTTTGAATATTTGGCCAGACTTATTAAAAGTTTTTTCGATACAGGACACTAGAAACATCTGAAAAATCTCATATTAATGTCATTCCGAGAAGCGCTTGCCTGCCGGTTCCTGAGGGACACCGGTGGTGCAGGCAGGGAGCGACGAGCCTGCCCAACTGCAGGTAGGAGGAGAATCTCGTTTTTCCACTCAAACGAAAGAACAAGATTCTTCGCGAAGTTTATACTGAGCGAAACGAATGTACTCAGAATGTCAAAAAACAACCTATGTATCAGATGGTTTTTACTTTCAATTGACAAGTGTGTTCTGTTTTTCAGCGGTGAGTCCCCTTTTTGCATAAACACCCAACATCTTTTGTCCGGACGATTTACACCGTCCTGTGAAACGATCTTAAAATGACGGGAGGTAGATACAGGAAAACGTATCTTTCTAATCCTGTTCTACCGACACTGCTCTCCCTTCATTCATCTGTTTATTGAATTCAAAGGCGTGTAATGAAAAAAATGTTCTTCGTTGTTCTTCATGTTGTTTATAGTCTTCACCCTCTTTACGGTCAATTGCCGGCAAAACAAGGCTGGTGGAAATTTGACGACAGTGCGACTATTCTGAAAGCGGAAACGGGAAATGCGCTGACGTTGGCCGGTACGCACCAAATTGTCGCCGGTCCGGCTGCAGGAAACAGCGCGGTGAGAATCGGAATCGGAAGTTATTACACGATGAACCACGGAATAAGTGCAAACGGGGGCGGTTCACTGGTAAATGAATACACACTCATGATCGATTTTAAAGTACCAACGGTCGATACGTGGAAATGTTTCTTTCAAACAGATGCAAGCAATACGAGTGATGGCGATTGCTTTATCAATCAAACCGGCGGAACTATCGGCATTGGTGCAACGGGGTATTCTTCATTTTCTGTCACACCGAATGAATGGTACAGACTGATTATTTCCGTAAAGAACGGCTCACAGTTTCAATACTATATCGATGGTCAGCTGATTAATAACGCTACAGTTCAGGCGGTGGACGGCAGATTTGCACTGAATTCCCTGTTATTAATGTTTGCCGATAATGATGGGGAGGACGACATTATTGATTGCGCTGAAATTGCGATTTGGAACTCCGCACTCTCCGCTGCGAACATTGTAACGCTTGGCGGATATGCACACACCATTCCTGCGAAAACAACTCCACTGACACAATATCTCCAGACTCCTACGCCGACATCAATGTGTATTAGTTGGCACGATACTTCCGCAGCAGGGACAAGTGTTGAATATGGTACGACTTCCTCGTTCGGCTTTGTTACAGCAGGAACGAGTGAAATAATCGGTGCGACGTACCGTTGGCATACGGTACAGCTGACAGGATTAACACCAAATACGGAATATGTTTATAAAACTACGAGCGGAACAAATGTTTCGAAGGAACTAAAATTTAGAACACAGCCCGGCCCCGGATATACCGGGAAAATTAGATTTTTACTCCTCAGCGATACACATAATTCCGATACGTCAAAACCGATGAAGGTGTTGATGGCGGCGAAGGAAAAAATTACGGAGCTGTACGGCACCGATGTGCACAATCAAATAAATGCAGTGTTACATTCCGGAGATATTGTCGTCTCCGGAAGCAATGTCGACGAATTCCCGAAATTATATTTTTACCCGATGTCGGTATTCTCCAACTCTATTCCGTTTCTCACTGTCCAGGGAAATCATGATGTCGGCCCTAATTTTTATGCGTATATGAAATATGACAGCATTTCGTTGGCCGAACCACCGTCCCAGCCAATGGAACAATTCTGGAGCGCCCGTTTTGCCAACACGCTCGTCATCGGACTAAATACAAATGCAACGGCAACCTACGGCACGTTGCAAAAAAATCTACTCGATTCTAAATTAGCGAAGACTCAAGCCGATTCAACAATTGATTTTGTGATTTGCTTGTTTCACCATTTACCATATTCCGAATTATGGGGTGAAGGGGCCGGATATTATCCGACACCGAATTACGTGCGCGACGATTTACTTCCAATTTTTCAAAAATATCCCAAAGTTGTGCAGCTCAGTTACGGTCACACGCATGGATTTGAACGGGGGACGATCGAGTCTAACACCGACGGCGGTGATTTTCGCATTGTCTGTACCGGCGGCGGAGGGGGGAATACGGATCGGTGGGGATCATTTCTGAATGTGAATTATTCTTCTATCCATGTCGCGCTCGATCATTTTTTCTATCAAATTATTGAAATTGATGCTGCAAATAAAACCTTTACGGGTTCAATGTACAGTCTTGGAAATTCGAATAAGGCATACAAGAACGAGATGTTGGATTCATGGTATAGAAAAATCGAACAATCCGCACCGGTTGCCCCGTCCGTTTATGCACCATCGATAGTAGCGAATTCTATTGTTTTCCATTCGTCGCCAATGAACGTGCCGGATTCTATTATGTCGGTACGGATGCAGGTTGCGTATGACACCTCCTTCATACACATAGCCGCAGATACGATGGCGCATTGGAAAGATGTATACGACAGAGATGCCCAGTATAATCCGATTGATAAAAATGCGGGAATTGATTTAACAAAACTTGCATTCCCGCAGGTACGATTTACCGGAGGATCGACAGTGTTTTATAGAGTGAAATACCGCGATCATAACTTGCGGTGGAGTCAATGGTCCGACCGATCCGGCGGCATTGGTATCGCCGGTATTGAAAAGAAAGTGCAACTTCCGACACAGTATAGCTTGGAACAAAATTTCCCCAATCCGTTCAACCCTGCAACAACCATTCGCTACGGTTTACCGGTCGGAGGAATGGTCCGCTTGAGTATATACGATATTGTAGGGCGCGAAGTGAAGAATGTGGTGAATAAACATCACGATGCCGGTTCGTATACTGTGAATGTCGATGCCGACATGCTTGCCACCGGAGTGTATTTCTACAAATTGGAATCCGGTTCATTCACATCGATAAAAAAACTGTTATTGACGAAATAGAGTGTGTCGTACGTAACGAGAGTAATGCGGATGCTGCGCGATGCAGTATCCGTATTTTTATTTTTAAGGTAATAGCTGTCCAAAATAAAACCCTTATTGGGAAAAATTTATCGAAACAAGTGGATGTATGGAAGATATGTTATGTTGACAAAAATAAGCCCTCCCCTACATTTCTTACAGTGTTGGATGAGATGTGGAAGAAAGCGAAATTTAGGAGGAGTGAGTAAGTTTCCCCCCCTACCAAAGGGGAGAAAAAGAGGGGATCTGAAATCATGAAGGGACTTTTGATGGTGTTTTTTGCCATCTACGGGCAAGAACGAACGGGATTCATCGTGCGCGTTACATTTCGCAAAGGGTTCTTGTGCTTCTTTTCTTGTGCCGACCAAATCTTTATACCATGTCGGCATTCCTTCGGAACCCCGTCAAGAAAAGAAGGAATAAGTTTTTCTCTTGTATGATTTATTTTGGACAAGTTTGATTTAAGGTCATAGTTCTTCGCAATTTCTTCCGGCCACATACCCCCATTAAGATTTTGATTTCTACAGTCGTTCAAGATACCACGTACGTGGGATTGTTGATGACGGCATGATACGGTAATTTGAGATTGCGCTGAAGACCATTTTAGCGGAAATATTCTTGACGATTACAGAATTAATGACAGCAGTTTTCATACAGATTAAATACTTAGTAGTTGTGCTCTACATATTCGCCATTTCACTTCTCTACAGCGGAGTACCCGCAAGGCAAGGGTGGTGGAAATTTGATACTGCTGCAAACGTTTTAAAAGCCGAGACCGGCTTGGCCCTGGAATTGGTAGGGTCTCATCAATACGTGCCTGGTCCAAAACCGGGTAACGGCGCGATTAATATCGGCATGGGAAGTTATTATAAAATGAAACACGGAATACGTCCCAACGGGGGCGGTTCAATGGTGAATGAGTATACTTTGATGATCGATTTTAAAGTACCGGGTGGAGGTACGTGGAAAACATTATTCCAGACGGACATGAGCAATAAGAGCGATGCCGATTGGTTCATCAGCACAATAGAAAATATCGGGATACAGGCGACCGGATACACTTCGTATGCAATTATCCCAAACGAATGGTATAGATTTGTGCTTACCGTAAAAAATGGAGCGGCGCATATTTCTTATTTGGACGGGCAGGCGGTAAAAGCCGGAAGCCCACTACCGATCGATGGAAGGTTTGCACTGGATTCCCTCTTGTTACTGTTTGCAGATAACGACGGCGATGATGCGGAGATTGAGTGTGCTGAAATTGCAATTTGGAATTCCGCTTTGTCAACAGAAGATGTCGCCGCACTCGGCGGATATGGACATTACGTCGGTCTGGCATTGATGCCCATCGTTCCATATTTACAGACGCCGACGCCGACATCCGTGTACGTGTGCTGGCATGATACCTCCTCTACCGGCACAAGCGTGGAATATGGTTCAACACCATCATTGGGCAGTGTGGCGATCGGCAGTAGCGAACTTGTTGCGTTAACTAACCGTTGGCATACAGTATTGCTAAGGGGATTAACGCCGAATACAGAGTATTTCTACAAGGTGAAAAGTGGAGAACATACATCTGAGATGTATACAATGAGAACGCAGCCTGTGCCGGGATACGCCGGGAAAATTCGATTTCTCCTGTTAAGCGATACGCACAATTCCGACACGTCAAAATCGATGAGAGTGATAACGGCGGCAAAGAAAAAGATTACGGAATTGTACGGTGCGGACATTCATAACCAGATTAATGCAGTGCTGCATTCCGGAGACCTTGTCATTTTTGGTAGAAACGTCGACGAATATACGAAATTGTTTTTCGCCCCCATGTCGATAGTTTCATCATCAATTCCATTCCTTACTGTCCCCGGGAATCATGACCGACCAGATAATGGACGGGACGGGGATGCCGGAAAAAATTATTACGCGTATATGAAATATGACAGCATTTCATTGATGCGCCTGCCAAGTCTTCCGTCCGAGCGATTCTGGAGCGCACGCTTTGCAAATACACTGATTATAGGAATAAATACCGATCTCGCCTCCTCTCTCAGTTCTGTCCAAAATATGTTGCTCGACAGGGCTCTGGCTGAGGCACAAGCTGATTCTACGATCGATTATGTCCTGTGTCTTTCGCATCACATGCCGTACACCGAATTATGGGGTGAAGCAATCGGTTACGATCCCGGACCAAACTATGTGCGGAACGATATCCTGCCGATCTTCCGGAAATATTCAAAAGTGACGCAACTAACGTACGGCCACACGCATGGGTATGAGCGCGGCACAGTAGAATCCAATACGAACGAAGGTGACTTTCGCATTGTCTGCAATGGCGGCGGCGGTGGTAATATCGACCGCTGGGGTGCATTTAAAAACGAAGATTATCAGAACATTCATATCTCGCTCGACCACTATTCTTATCAGATTGTTGAAATTGATGCAGTGAAAAAAACCTTTTTCGCATCAATGTATAGTCTTGGGAATACGGATACACCGCACGACAATCAGGCATTGGATTCATGGTATCGAAATGTGTTGCAGCTAGCTCCTTCCACTCCGTCCGTAACAGTTCCTCAGATTATGCTGGATAAATATATTTTCCAATCGTCGCCTATGATCGGTCCCGATTCGCTGATGACGGTGCGGCTGCAGGTTGCGTATGACTCTTCATTCTCACAGATCGCCGTTGATACGATGGTGCATTGGAAAAATATCTACGGCAGCAATGGTCAGTTTACTCCGGTGGATAAAAATACGGGAATTGATCTGACGAAAATCCGCATTCCGGTATCCCGATTCGTGCAAGGGAAATCGTTCTACTATCGGGTAAAATACCGCGACTTTAATCTGCGATGGAGCGATTGGTCAATCCGTTCGAATAGTAGTACCGGCGTGACAAAGAAAAAAAATCTTCCCACATCGTATGGACTTGAACAAAATTATCTTAATCCGTTTAATCCAACTACCACTATTACATATCAGGTTCCAGAAAAAAGTTTTGTTCCCTTGACAGTATCTAATGTCGCAGCGAAAAAGATCGAGGCGCTTCAGTACGAATTGGTAAACGCCGGACAGCATGAAAAGCTGTGGGAAGGTTTGGGGTTTTCTTCGTCGACGTACTTTTATCTCTTCACCGCATTGAAGGAAAAAAAAATCGACCTATCACAATGTAAACAAAGCAGTATTGTTGAAATAAATAACTTATTACCGATTCTAACCAACAAAAGGAGAACTACAAAATGAACAACTTGTTTCGAACATCTTTGCTGTTGTTAGTAACAATAGCACTTGCGTCCACAAGCGGATATGGACAAATTCCCCAGGGGAAATGGACATTTGACAATCCATCAAATCTCACAGCAGCAGCGCCGGGACAAGGCAAAGACCTTGGTCTCGTTGGCACAGACTCGGCCGTTCCTGGACCGGTTGCGGGCAACGGTGCAGTCAGAATTCCTCTCGGAAGTTATTTCAAATTGCAGCATGGAATTGCTCCGAACGGCGGCGGAACGCTGCGCGTGAATGAATATTCGATGATGATAGACTTTAGACTTCTTGATACGACAAAATGGTATACGTTCTATCAAACAGATACAACAAATTCCAACGACGGTGAATGTTTTGTTAAACCAAATACCGGTGTGATCGGGAACGGCTCTACCGGATATTCGGCTACCGGTGTGAACGATACATTGTGGCACAGACTTGTCCTATCCGTAAAAAATGGAACACAGTTTGACATATATTTGGATGGTGTGTTGATTAAAGCCGGCACTGCCCAAAGCATCGACAGCAGCCGATGGGCGCTTGAAAGCCTCGTGTTAATGTTTGCGGATAATGACGGTGACGACGGAACAATTGATGTTGCCGAACTCGCACTCTGGAATCGACCGTTAACCACAAATGAAGTTTCTGAACTTGGAACACCAATTCCGGTGAAACGCCAAACGCGATGGACATTCGACAATCCGTCGAATCTCTCCGCTGTGGCTCCCGGATTCGGAAAAGATCTGGTGCTTGTCGGCTCGGATTCTGCTGTCAGCGGACCAAGTCCCGGTAACGGCGCAGTGAGAGTACCGCAAGGAAGTCACTTCAAATTAACACACAAATTCAAAGCAAACGGCGGCGGCGGAGATTCATTGTCTCGCGTAAATGAATATTCCATCTTGGTCGATTTCAAAATACCGGATCTCACGAAATGGTATAATTTCTTCCAGACGAATCCGAACAACACAGATGATGGCGATTGCTTCATCAAAAAAACAACGGGATTGCTTGGGACAACAGCGACCGGATACTCAGTCGCAGGTATTGTGCCGAATGAATGGCATCGGATGGTTGTTTCCGTCAAGAACGGCACGCAGTATAACTATTATGTCGACGGCCAATTGGTGCATGCAGGAACCGTCCAGGCAATCGACGGCAGATTTGCTCTCGATACTCTATTGTTGATGTTTGCCGATGACGACGGTGAAGACGGAGCAATGGACATCGCTGAACTGAGAATGTGGAACTATTCTTTATCGGCAGGGGAAGTTGCCGGTCTCGGGAAAATATTTATTGACAGTATTGTTATAGGAAAGTGGTCATTTGATACGCCTGCAAACCTTCACGCAGCTGTTTCAGGATTTGGGAATGACCTGATCCTTGTCGGAAAAGATTCTGCTGTTCATGGGCCGAGTGCCGGAAATGGTGCAGTCAGAGTTCCCAAGGGAAGTTATTTAAAATTGACTCACGGATTTAAACCCAATGGCGGCGGTGTCGATTCTCTTGGACGTGTGAATGAATACACGTTGATGGTCGATTTTAAAATTCCCGACCTTACTCGGTGGTATAATTTCTATCAGACCGATACGAATAATACAAACGACGGCGAATGCTTTATTAAATCTACCGTAGGAACCGTCGGCAATGCTACAACCGGATATTCAACGACGGCAGTAACGCCGAATGTGTGGCACCGATTGGCTGTTTCCGTAAAAAATGGAGTGCATCACAATTATTACTTAGATGCTAAACTTATTAAAGCCGGATCTGCCGCTGCAATTGACGACAGATTTTCGCTGACCCGTTCATTATTAATGTTTGGTGATGACGATGGTGATGACGGTGAGATCGATGTTGCCGAGCTGACACTATGGAATTATGCACTGTCCGATTCGGATGTGGCAAGACAGGGAAATGTTTTTGTTACCGACGTACAGCGCACTGAAAATTTCATTGCGAAAAACTATGAACTGCTGCAGAACTATCCCAATCCGTTTAATCCGTCAACAAAAATTGATTTTTCAATTCTTGCCGACGGCTGGGTGAGTTTGAAAGTCTATAACCTTCTTGGACAGGAAGTCGCGACAGTGGTACATCAACGGCTGCAAGCGGGAAAACACATTGCAACATTTAATGGAAACAATCTCTCCAGCGGCGTGTATTTCTATAAACTGGATGCAGGATCGTTTACGGCAATAAAGAAGATGATGTTTTTAAAATAACATCGTTGTAATTTAATCCTTTGCAAGGGCAGATGAATGTCTGCCCTTGTCTATTTTAAATAATTGGTATCGATGTTCACATTCTGAACAATAGGGTGTTCGAAAACATAAATCAATTACTCACGTAACGCAAAACAAGAAAAACGGTCATGGTGAGCAAGGCGCAGGCTAAGATAGTTACGTCATCCTTCTGCCGAAGGCATCCCTATCGGGAGACGCATCTTTTCCCGCAGGGATTCCTTCGGAACAAACAGCAAAGGATTTGCTCAGGATGACCGCTGTTTCTACGCCGCGTCGAACCATTTTTACCTTTTTGCGTAACATCAGTCAATTACTATATTTTCCGCACAATTCCTTCAAAGAGATTCATTTCAACTTGGACACCCGATTAAGTCCATTGCAATCCTTTGAGAATGATGATTTTATTGTCCCAGGAGTATTAGAAGCTATCTCAAAAACCCTTACCAAGTCATTCTGAGGGAGCGTCGCTGTAAGCGCCACGACCGAAGAATCCAAAAAACTGGATGCTTCGCTACGCTCAGCATGACAATGCTATCGGATATCTTGCAAAAATCATTTTTGAGATGGGTTCTAAATGTTTCGAAGATGAAATGAATATTTCCCACTACGAGATCGAACGAAAATTCATTTTGAAGTGTTCTTATAAACCGAAGCGAACAAATATACTATGCATGTTCGTGGTTTTTTTATCATAATCATAGCTGTCCAAAATAAAACCCTTATTGACAAAAGTTTATCGAAACGAGTGGATGTATGGAAGATATTTTATGTTGAGAAAAGTAAACTCACCCCTACATTTCTTACAGAGTTGGATGAGATGTGGGAGGGAGCGAAATTTAGGAGAATTGAGCAAGCTTTTTCTTCCCCCTACCAAGGGGGAGATACAGAGGGGGGTCTGAAATCATGAAGGGACTTTTGATGGCGTTTTTTGCCATCTACGGGCAAATGCGAACGGGATTCATCGCGCGCGTTAAATGTTGCAAGGGGTTCTTGTGCTTCTTTTC
>JALNZH010000126.1 GCA_023229405.1 Bacteroidota bacterium | reverse complement strand
CCCTGCGGGAAAGGATGCATCTCCCGATAGGGATGCCTTCGGCAGAAGGATGACGTAACTATCTTAGCCTGCGCCTTGCTCACCATGACCGTTTTTCTTGTTTTGCGTAACGTGAGTTACTAACATCGATTAGAGTTCTTTCATCCTGTATCCGACCCCTTTGATCGTGTCGATGTATTCCGCATTCGATCCTAATTTCTCTCGAATCTTACGGATATGCACATCCACCGTCCTGTCGATCACATACACATCACTTCCCCAGATCTGGGATAATAATGTTTCTCGAGTCACCACTTTACCGGCATTCTTCACCAGGAACGACAACACTTCAAATTCTTTCTTCGGGAAAAAGACCTCTTTTTTATTCACAAACACTTTATAGCGCGAACGGTTGATCTCCAATATACCGTGACGAAGAATGTCCGTCGATACCGATTGATCCGAAGCAGATCCAGCTTTTTTCCGCAACGTCAATTTAATCCGGGCCATAAGTTTTGGCAGACTAACAGGTTTGATGATATAGTCGTCGGCGCCGAGTTCCAAACCAACCACCTCATCCACGTCCGTACCGCGGGCAGTCAAAAAGATGACTGGGATTTTTGCAGTTAATGGATTTTTCTTCAAGGCGCGAACCGCTTCCAGCCCATCCATTTCAGGCATCATTACGTCCAGCAAGATCAAATGAGGATTCTTTTTTGCGAGAGTAATAGCTTCAACGCCATTTTTTGCGGTGAGAACTTCAAAACCTTCTTTTTCCAAATTATACTTCAGAAAATCAACAATGTCACGTTCATCGTCAGCGATCAGGATCTTTTGTTTCATAGGTGTCCTTTCGATACGCTTTCAATATAGAGAAGAATGTTGCTTCCCACAATGCATGTCATATTAAGCGATTGTTAATTTATTTTACCGGGAATTGGCATACACAGGTGTATTGAAGATCGGCATCAAGGCAAATGTTGCTGATAATTCAAATGAGTCTTCGCGTGTCATCATATCATCCGTCAACACACCGTACGTTCCCTGCCTGCTTCGGATATCGGTCTGTTGGGCGAATCGATCGATAGCAACTCCGAGATCTATCCCTTCATCGAATACCATCTGGGCAAGCCGTTCAGGAATCGGCAGCGCTCCCGAACTGCCGTAATAGAATGATGTACCGTCGTAGATACAGGTCCAGCTTTGTAGAAAAACGGAATGGTCGACACGAAACAAACCTCCTTCTACACCAATACTCAACGAACGTTCATCTTTCAACGGTTGGAAAACAGTTTTCGCACGCTGTCTCGCACCGGTCATCAGCTCGTCTATTGATGCGGGTGTGTCGGCAACACCACTGGCAGCTTCTTGCGATTCGAAGCGGATTGTCGACGAGTCGATACCGAATTTCTGCGTCAGCGCAAGCACTGCTTTCTTCACTCCATTCACTTTCGGAATTCGAGTACTTGCAATCGTGATCAACATTTATTTTTTCAGTTTGTTCAGCGCCGGCGGCGTCGGGAAGATTGATTGAAACGATACCGATTTTGATTTACCGGCAGTATTCACAAGAATAATCTCAGTTTTATCATCAGCAAATTCAGAAATTACCTGGCGGCAGGCGCCGCATGGAGTGAGGAAGCCGCGTTCGTCTGACGAAACTGCCACGGCAACTATCTTTCTCTTACCGGCAAACGCCGCTTGAAAAATAGCGTTCCGTTCGGCACAGATCGCCAATCCGTACGATGCGTTTTCCACATTACACCCTGAATATATTGTGCCGTCGCTTGTGAGTACCGATGCACCGACTCTGAATTTGGAATACGGCGAATATGATGTTTCTTTGGCGTCCATTGCCTGCCGGATCATTTCGCTGCGAAGGTGTTTATCCATTCACTCCTCTGATTGTGGTTTAGGGTTGTCACTTTTTTTTGAATTGTAGATTACTCAAATACTCCCACGAATACAATCCTGTTGCATGTCCGTCTCCCCAGGTAATCTGGATTGCATAACTACCCACCGGAACAATTCCTTGAATGCGGTAGTGTCCGGGTAGTTTCGGTTTTACCACCGGAAGAATCTGCTGCATCAGGATCGTTTCACCTTTACATTCGGCACACGGACATTCATCACGTAACAATTCGATGTTCAGCGGTGTCACAAGTTGATTGTCCCACGTAAATGTGATGGTTTCAGAATCGGTTTGTTTTATTGAGATCGGCTTCATTTTTCGAATTTCCTGGGTTCATGAACAACGTTGTATAATATCAGAAAGGAATTCACAGCAAGCAACGCTGCTGTTACAAAAATTACGGCAAATCCGGTCATCGGGATCATCCATCCGAATAACAAACCGATAAAAACGGTCGGTGCGGTGAGCGTATTGACAATACCAACATACACCGGACGTTCTTTCTCGCTGCACATCTCCGCAATAAAGGACAACCGTGAGATCGACTGTATTTGCGTTGCACAGGCAAGAAAGACAAAGACCAGACCGTACATTAGAATATTCGTTGATATGACGGCGAAGAGAGCCGCCAATGCGGAACTAAGTGCAAACGCCATCAAATTCATTTTGTGGCCATAACTGTCCCCGACAATTCCGAAAACGATATTTGCGGCAATGTTTGTGATCATCACGATAGCGGTGAATGTTCCGGCATAGGACGGCGGGAGTGAAAATTTTTCGATAGCATACACCGAATAAAACGATGATGCAGCGAGGGACATTAGAATGAACAGATCAGCAAAGAGAAAATTGCGGAAGTTTCTATCACCAACAATAATTCTTCGTGCCTCTGAAAGGATCTTCGTCCGTGGAAGTTCTCTCCCCTCGCTCAATGAAGGCAATTCCGAAATACGGGTTAGGAAATAAAAAGAGAACATTGTGATGATGAACGCAATCAGAAACAGCAGCGCATAATTCGCAGGAAAGACGACTGCATACAGCACCAAACTGATGATAGAACCGCCGATCGCTCCTCCTGCGGAACCGAGCAATTGACGGATCCCCATCAATCGTCCACGCAGTTGTACCGGAATGGTTTTTGTAAACACTTGAAACCACGGCAATCCCGAAAGACTGCCGATTGCCGGTATGAGAAAAATTAAAAAAAGAAAAAGCGGGACAGAAATTCTGGAAGAGAGTGTTTCGATAAGGAAATAAGCGGCTACAGCACACACAAGCAGCATCAGACGATGCGCCAATCCCCACCCAACCATTGGAGATTTGAACAATATGCGGCGCTGCAGATAATGTGCTACGAACATAGAGGGAAGGTTTTGTCCGATTGTCCACAATACTTGCACCGACCCGATTGCAATTGGGCTCCCTCCCAATTCTTTAATGAAAACCGGCAAGATTGTTTGTACTGAGACAATGCTCATTCCAAGCACATACAAAGAACCGTCAAACAAATGCATTCTGATATTCGCACGGAGAGGAACATGTTGTTCAGCAGGATAATCGGAAGGAGTTGGAAGAAATCGTGTCAGCATAGCCGGTAAAATACGAAATTTTGGATGAGAAATCTGTCGTAACGCAGACTGCTATTCTTATCGATAATACTGTGGCACTCCTTCTCATTTTTCCGTATCTTTGATGCATGACAGAACAAAACATTCCCAAGCGCAGGCAAATGAGAGAACGTGTGATGCAGGCGTTGTACGCGCTGGAAATCTCCAAAGATGCACCACAGCACATCATCGATACAATTTTGGAAGAGATCAAAGAGAACGGTGCCGATTTTGATTTCGCCCAATCGCTGTTCATCAAATGTGTGGCACATCAGGCGGAAATAGATAGACGCCTGAAAGTAAAAACCGAACATTGGGAATTCCACCGAATCGCTCTTATCGATAAAATTCTACTCCGGATGAGTTTGTGCGAACTGCTCTATTTCCCCGATATTCCGCCGAAAGTATCGATTAACGAAGCAATCGAGATCGCCAAAGATTACAGCACGGAAAGCAGCGGGACCTTCATCAACGGCATTATGGATGCAATTCTCATCGAGTTGAAGAATGAAGGATCGCTCAACAAAACCGGACGCGGATTACTTAATACTCAAGCGAAAAAATCCCGCGCATAACAAATTCTCGATGACCTCGACGACCACTCAATCAAATCGATTTCAGATCTTCGTTTGGACGCTGTTTGATTTTGCCAATACTTCATTCTCCGTAATGATCGTTGCCGTCGGTTATTCGCTCTATTTTAAGGAGATCGTCGCCGGCGGACGCGGACGCGGTGATTTCCTGTGGGGCATCGCTGTTAGCATTTCAATGCTATTGACGGCGGCAATTGCTCCGGTGCTCGGCGCCGCAGCCGATTTTTCTTCCCGACGCAAACGATTCCTCTTTGGATTTACCATCATCAGTATCATCTCAACCGCATTACTAACGTTTGTCGATGCCGGTATGATTTTCACCGGCATGTTCCTCTTCATTCTTGCCAATGTCGGTTTTGAAGGTGGCTTGGTTTTTTACGACGCATTCCTTCCCAGTCTTACTACGGACCGGAGTTATGGCCGCGTGTCTGGATACGGTTTCGCAATGGGGTACGTTGGCTCACTTGTCACTTTGCTGATCGCCATGCCGCTCTATGCCGGCGGTTTCGGACAGGAGAATCTGCCGAATGTAAAACTGAGTTTTGCTATTGCCGCAGGAATATTTTTTCTTTTTTCCGCTCCGCTGTTTATTTTTTTACGCGATCATAAAACAACGTTTCAATATAAAGTATCGTACGTTAAAGCCGGCATTCAGCGTGTACATGAGACGGTCGTTCATTTAAAAAACTATAGCAATGTTTCCCGCTTTCTTCTGGCCTTCTTTATCTACAATGACGGCATTCTGACTGTAATTTCCTTCGCTTCCCTTTTTGCCACACAAACGCTTCATTTCTCTCTTCAAGAAGTGCTTGTGTTGTTTGCGGTCGTGCAGGCATCGGGAATCATCGGATCGCTCGTGTTCGGTATTATTACGGACAAGATCGGAGCAAAAAGGACAATTGCAATCAATCTAGTTATCTGGATTATGATTGTTGCGGGCGCGTATGTTGCACAGACGAAAGAGATGTTTTATCTCATCGGCGCAATCGCGGGAAGTTCTATGGGCGCGTCGCAGGCCGCTAGCCGTAGCCTGATGGCTCAGTTGACGCCGAAAGAACGCGAAGCGGAATTTTTTGGATTTTACGACGGCCTTTGCGGAAAAGCATCCGCAGTGGTTGGTACTTTTTTGTTCGGTCTGATTTCGTATATTACTGGTGATCAACGGATTTCGGTATTGACCATCGGACTCTTTTTCGTCGCAGGGTTGATCCTGCTGGAGCGTGTCAACGACAAGGAACATGTCCGAACAATGTCGGAATCTCACGTTTGATTCTCTCGAACGGTAAAAACAAACGTAACACTACTGAACATTTTCGTCATCAACAATCCCTCATGAAAAAAAAGATATTTTTCTTTTCAGATGTCCATTTAGGTTTGCAGAACGAGCGGCTCGAAAAAGAAAAAGAGCGCAGGTTGATAGCGTTTCTTTCTCACGTACAGCAACATGGCGAACAGTTGTTCATTTTGGGTGATCTGTTCGATTACTGGTTCGAATACAAATATGTCATCCCCCGGGGCTATCATCATGTGCTTTCAAAACTGGCAATGATGGTAGAACAAGGGGTGAAAATTCATTATATCGCGGGCAATCATGACTTTTGGCTGAAAGATTTTTTTCCGAACGATTTGGGCATTCCGGTCCATAAGGATCCCTTCGGATTGACACTCCATGGAAAAAAATTCTATTTTCATCATGGCGACGGACTTGCATTGAACGACATCGGTTACCGAATTCTGAAAAAAGTATTGCGTCATCCGGTCAGTGTCTTTTTTTATTCACTGCTCCATCCGGACTGGACCGCGCCGATAGCCCGCGGATCCTCCAAAACAAGCAGGGAATATACTGGTCATAAGGATTTTGGTGAAACAGACGGCATGATCCAATTTGCTGAAGAAAAAATTAACGAAGGATTCGATATTGTCATTATGGGGCACCGGCACAAACCGCTTGAGCATTCCTCCGGAAAAGGATTGTATGTTAATCTGGGAGATTGGATCACTTATAATACGTATGCGGAATTTGACGGAAAGCAGATCCTTCTGAAAGTCTGGAATACAGAAATAAAAAAAGAACGCGTCCCCTCGAAAAGACGCAGCACAGTAACAGCACTGCACGCTCCACGACGAAGAAAATAACATCAGCAGTAAACGAATATTCATATGGCAGAAAAGAAAAAACCAAAATATAGTTCTGAAGAAATGAAAAAATATTTTAATGATCCTGTATACCGCGAAGAGTTGTTGAAACGGAGCAGAGGATTTTTCAAAAAATATCGATACTATTTTTTCGGCGCTGCCGGCGTATTTGTCCTGTTGATGGCCGTCTATTATCAATACATCATCTCCGGACTCCCTTCCCTGGAAGAGTTGGAAAATCCGAAACCGGAGCTCGCAACAAAAGTGTATTCTATCGACGGAGAGGTGCTGGGGACATTCTATTCGACGAAGAACCGTTCATACGTTACCTATAACCAGATACCGCAAAGTGTTATCGATGCCCTCATCTCAACAGAGGATAAAAACTTTTATTCACATTGGGGGGTTACACCATGGAGATTTATCCGTGCAATGGTGAAAAATTTGTTGGCTCTTCGACTAAAGGAAGGGGCCAGCACCATCACACAACAGCTTGCCAGAAACCTTTACGGTTTTCAACAGGCAGATGAAAGTACATTTGACAAAGCCACCAGAAAATTCCGCGAGTTCTTTACTTCCGTAGAAATCGAAAAGAATTTTACCAAAAAAGAAATTATCGAGATGTATCTGAACGAAATTTATTTCGGACGGAGCGTCTATGGTATCTCTGCTGCTGCCGGAATCTATTTCGGCAAACAAGTGGAAGAACTGACGCTCGGTGAATCAGCCATGCTCATCGCGATCCTGAACGGCCCGGCGTTTTACGATCCTCAGCGTCATCCGGAACGTTCCCTTGCTCGCCGTGACCTAGTCCTGGTGCTTATGGTACAGGAAGGAAGATTATCGCAAGAACAAGCGGATAAAGTTAAAACGGAGCCGTTGATTTACACAACCAATGAAGAAGCTCCTCTTGGTCTTGCTCCGCATTTCGTTGAATACATCCGTCAGCAAATGCGTGATAAAGCGGAGAAGTACGGATTTAATATTTACAAAGAAGGTCTGTCCATCTATACTACGCTGGACAGTCGAATGCAGACATACGCTAACCGTGCTGTCGACGAACATCTTGCGGAAAAGCAGGAACAGTTCAACAAAATATGGAACTGGAACAAAAAGGAAGCTGTGTTGGAACGACTTGTTGACCGGTCCGCAAGACAATCGCAACAATTCAAACGCTCAAACAATAAGGATAGTATACTTGTTGCACTGAAGAACAATCCATTATTCATCGATTCAGTTCAACAACTCAGTCAATCAATCGAAGTCGGATTTGTAGCAATAGATCCGAAAACTGGCGGCATTCGTGCCATGGTTGGAGGACGGAATTATCGAACCTTTCGGTATGGTTTGAATCACGTAACGCAAATTCGCCGTCAACCCGGTTCATCCTTTAAACCATTTGTGTATACAGTCGCCATCGACAACGGTTATCCTCCAACGTATGAATTACTTAATCAGCCGGTAACAGTGGAAATGGCGGACGGAACGCGATGGACACCGGGAAATTTCGAAGGTGATGTCGGCGGGAAATCTACATTGCGGAATGCCCTGACGCATTCATTGAATTTAGTAACGGTCCGCGCCATTATGGAGATCGCTCCGAAAGAAGAGGTCGTAGAATACGCAAAACGAATGGGAATCAAATCCCCCATCCCACCCTACGAGTCGATAGCGCTGGGAACGGCCCAGGTAACACCGTTAGAAATGACCTCAGCATTCGGCGTGTTTGCCAATGAAGGTGTGTTGGTGGAACCGAATTCCATCCTAAAAATTGAGGATAAAGATGGCAACATCATTGAAGAAAATATTCCTGAAAAGAAAGAAGTGCTGAGCAAAGAAACGGCATACATCATGACCAATATGATGGAAGACGTTATTAATATCGGATCGGGTCTTCGCATCAGAAACTATTTCCATTATCCTGCTGGCGGGAAAACAGGAACAACTCAGGATTATGCCGATGCATGGTTCGTCGGTTTCACTCCGCAACTTGCTGCCGGAGTGTGGGTTGGGTTCGATGATCAGTCGGTCAATTTTAATTCTGCAGACGGCCAGGGAGGCCGAGCTGCAGCGCCGCTGTTTGGGCGATTCATGAAGTATGTGTATGAAGATAAAACAATCCCTGTCACGCAGCCATATTTTAGAATTCCCAACGGCGTAGAACGGGATACGATTTGCGCTGAAACAAAAAAACTTGCCACTGAATTTTGTCCGGTGAAAATTACCGAAATTTTCAACTCGAAATATCCCCCATCGCACTGCGACATACATCTCAGCTCTGATTCTCTTGATACAGGAAATCCATCTGAGTTTTAGAAAGGCCTGCTATTCTTTCCGGGACGAAAGTACGCTGATCACGTGTTCATGAATCATTGTGGCGTCAATATTTTTCATGCAAACAAAAGTACCTATGGGACATTTCTGTCCGCCGTGGATGGCACAGGGACGGCAGGATAATCCTTTAGTTTCCACCACACGGTCATGATCGCCATACGGAGCAAAACCGAATTCCGGAACAGTCGCACCGAAGATTGCAACAACAGGTATCCTCATCGCTACTCCTATGTGCAACGGTGCACTATCGTTGGTCACCAGCACACAGCAGCGCCGCAACAATTCGGCTGATTGAAGCAAAGTCATTTTCCCCGCAGCATTATGAATTAATTTGTGCACAGACGTTTCACAGATTAACTGACCAAGTTCTGCATCCTCTTTCCCTCCCACAATCAAAATTTGATAACCGTCATTCGCCAGCATCCGTGCGAGCTGCGAAAAACGTTCCGGCAGCCACCGTTTCGTATTCCATACAGAACCTGGCGCAATAGCTATAAGATTTGTCTGTTCCAGAATTTCCCGCTCAAACAAAAATTTATTCACGAACTGAACATCATGGTGAGAAGGATACAGCGTCGGCAATTCTTTGTTGTCACTGGTAATCCCCAACGGGATTAATAACGAAAGATTCCGCTCCACTTCGTGTTTGGTCTTATCATACCGGATAATATGATGATAGAACATTGTCCCGGATGCAGTAGAAAATCCGATTCGCTGCGGAATGCCGCTGAGTGCCATAATGAAAGAAGTCCGGAACGACCGATGGGGAACAACCGCCAGATTATACTTCCTTCGGTTCAGAAAAATGGAAAGTGCCAGAATGCCGCGCAGACCTTTTTGTGCCCGGCGTTTGTCGTATTTGATGATCTCTGCAATGGCGGGATGATTGGAAAGAAATTCTGAACCGGCGGGAGTTGTTACAACATCGATCAATGCCTGAGGATATTTCGCATGTAAAACCTGGATCATCGGAAGAGTGAGGATCACATCGCCAAGGAACGCCGTTTGAAAGACAAGAATGCGTTTCGGATCGGTCACAATACGGGTGCTTTCTGCTGTAACAGAGACTGATCTTGTTTTTTCAGATACGATTCGGTGTGCTTCCATCGTTTAT
>JALNZH010000125.1 GCA_023229405.1 Bacteroidota bacterium | reverse complement strand
GATCAGTTGTTCCGCTCCGCTGCCGTCGAGAATAGTCCGCGAATCGATTTTCGAGGAAACAGCGTAAGCGATTCTTGAAGGAAAATTTGCTTTGATCACACCGGTGATCACATCTACCGACGGACGCTGTGTGGCAAGAACAAGGTGAATGCCGACGGCGCGCGCCAGCTGCGCAATGCGGGCAATCGATTCTTCTACTTCTTTTGCCGTTGTCATCATTAAGTCAGCAAGTTCATCGACAATTACCACGATGTACGGAAGATACCGGTGTTTTACTGTCTCTGTATCTTTTCCTTTCAACCGTCCGTCTTTGAAGCGGGCATTATAATCCGTTACATGGCGCACACCGGCCGAAGCTAGAAGATCGTACCGTTTTTCCATCTCACTCACACACGATTTTAACGCCAACACTGCGTTCTGTGGCTGGGTAATAATTTTTTCGTCGATGTCGGGAGAAATAGCGAGATAATGATTCTTCAGCCGTTCATACAAACTTAGTTCGATCTTTTTGGGATCAACGAGGATAAATTTCAGTTCTGAAGGATGCAGGCGGTATAACAAACTAGCGATAATAGTGTTGATTCCGACACTCTTTCCCATGCCTGTTGCTCCTGCAATCAGTACGTGCGGCATCTTCGCTAGGTCATCGATAAAAATTTCTCCCGTGATCGTTTTCCCCATTGCCAACGGCAGGGCAGATTTACTATCACGGAATTTTTCAGAATTCAGAATGCTGCGGATTGTTACGATCTGCGGTTTGTTATTCGGAATTTCGACACCCACCGTCCCTTTTCCAGGAATCGGCGCTTCAATACGGATTCCGCGTGCCTGCATCGCAAGCGCAAGGTCATTGGAGAGTGAAGTAATTTTAGAAACTTTTACACCGGTGGCAGGAACAAGTTCATACAATGTTACGACCGGACCTGGAGTGACGCTGACGTTGGCAATTTCCACATCAAAATCCGCCAGTTTTGCTTGAAGCTGTGCCGCATTGCTTTTTAGTTCTTCATCACTGATCTTTTCTTCATACTTTTTTGGATCTAACAGATCTACCGACGGGAACACGTAATCGATTTCTTCATCTTCCACTTCCCGTTCTTCCAGTTCTGCTTCTTTCTCCGTCACACCTTCATTAATTTCCAGCGGAATATCGGATGCATCGATCGCCGAAGGAAGCTCTTCGTCAATTCGTTTTGTTATGATCGGCTCGGGTTTCGCCGACTCCTTTTTTGGTTGCATCACTCTTGGTTCAGTTTTCGAATCGCGCTGAGGAAGTTCGTCATCCGGACGTTTCACTTTAATTTCGGCAGCAGCTCTTTTTTTCTCTTCCTCGCGTTGCTGCGAACGCACTTCCTGCTGTACCTTCCACTCTTCCATCTTTGCGCCAAACATCGAACCGATGGCAACTACAGTCTCTTTAATGCGTTCGGAAGTTTTGTGAAGATCCAGATCGATGGCCAATGTTATTGCGACGATCGCCAACGAAAGAGTGATAATCATACCGCCGGCGAGTCCGATTGATTGCTGCAGGATGGTCGCAAAAAACGATCCGATGCTGCCGTGCCATTCGGGCGAAATCACTTCACCTAATCCCGTTTTCCGCAGCAAACCGAAGAACGCCGCTCCCAACAACGCAAGGATGATAGAATAGTTGGTGAAATAGACCAGCCGGCGGATATCCCCTTTGCGCAACATCGTCCAGCCCCACATCAGCAGTAACACCGGAACAATAAATGCAAAAAGACCGACCGTGGAATTGATGAGAAAATTAGAGAGGATGGCGCCGAATAATCCGAGCCAGTTTGTGGTCAATTCAGATTTTTGCTGGATAAGCGGATCGTTCGTAAACACTTTGTAGAGATCCGAGAAACGAATGTCGCCATTCGTCTCATCTGCAGGTGAATATGAAACCATTGAAAGCAGCGCCATCACGCCGAACACAATTACCAGAAACGACAACACCTGCCGTCGCTGTTGCGGTTTTTTCTTCGAACCATTGTCTGATTTTTTCTTGCGTACCGGTGGTTGCGGAATTTCCTGTTGTGGCAGGGGGAAGTCTTCCATTATTCTCCTTTTCCACCCGATGTGTCAATACTGATCGGAACATGCGGTACGCTGGCATCCGCTTTTTTCTTCAGTTTAATTACATTGCTGGAGAGTTCCGGCACAACGTCGAAGGCATCAACATTCGTGCAAAATTCAAGGTCATTCTCAAAACCGATATCAATCAGGAATTTCCCATGATCACAGGTTTTCGCCATCTTCACCAGATTTTTGCTTGCGCTTTTGTACAGAGTAAAGGCGGCAGATGCTGAATCGTTGAATTCGAATTCTGCATCCTTGTCTTCCATTAATTCCTTAATAATCATTCCAGCACAGACGGCATCTTCAACGCAGAACTGCGTATGTTTTCCCGCACAGAGAATAAAAACATCATCTTTCAATTCGGTAATCCGTTTCACCGCGGCAGACATGTTGACAAATCCGGCGATGAGCATGTTTTTGGCATACCGCGCTTTCCACATGGCAGGTGCGCCGTTGGAAGTATAGAAGATGATCGATTTATTCTTTACCGCCTCTTCGGTGTATTCAAACGGTGAGTTGCCCAGATTAAATCCTTCAATGATCTTACCGTTCCGTTCGCCGCCGCGCAAGACAACATCGCCGAACAGATTACCGGATACTTTTACAGCCGATTCAATCGTATTTACCGGGATAATTTCTTTCGCACCGTTGTTGAGTGCCGTAATAACCGAAGTGCTGGCTCGAAGAACGTCGATAACCACGACATTCTTATCGCGCAGGAATAGATCGTCGATTTGCGACGGTGAAAAAAAGACTTCGATTTTCATAATGGTTTCCCCAATCAGGCAGCTGCAATTATTTTTTCAGAAACGGTAATGCGACAACCGTTGCTTCCACACTTTTTCCCCGTACATCAATCTGAATTTTTGATCCGACTTCAGTATGCGGTTGATCCACATATCCCAGGGCAATCCCTTTTTCCAGCGAAGGTGAGAATGTTCCGCTTGTCACCACTCCGACATTCGCGCCGTTCACCAGCAGCGGATACCCGTGACGCGGCACCGCTTTTTCCGTCAACATCATTCCCACCAGTTTTCGTTTTGGCCCGTCAGCTTTTGTACGTTCGAGCACAGACTTCGCAACAAAATCAGCTTTGGCAAGTTTTGTAATCCAACCAAGTCCGCCTTCAATCGGATTGGTCGTTTGATCGATATCGTTGCCATACAAACAGTATCCCATTTCCAATCGTAATGTATCTCGGGCACCAAGACCGATCGGTGCAATGCCGAATTCTTTTCCCGCTTCAAAGATCGCTTTCCACACCGATGTTGCATGCTCTATGCCGAAATAGATTTCGAATCCCAGCTCACCGGTATAACCGGTTCGCGAGATAATCATGTCAACACCGACAAGGTTTCCCTGAGCAAAATGATAATAGGGAATTGCAGAAAGATCAACCGATGTCAATTTCTGCATTGTTGCAAGCGATTTCGGTCCCTGAACCGCCAATAATGCCGTCACATCACTTTTGTTTTCGAATGTGACGTCGGAGGGACAATGCTGTTTCATCCATTCCCAGTCTTTATCGATGTTTGATGCATTCACGACAATCATATATGATTGTTCGGCAAGCATGTATACCAGCAAATCATCCACGATGCCGCCGCTCTCATAACACATAGCCGAATATTGCGCTTTGCCCGGCGTCAGTTTGGATACGTCATTAATAGTAATTGATTGTAGGAATGATAAAGCCTGCGGTCCTTTTGCAAAAAACTCTCCCATATGGGAAACATCAAACACTCCAACCGCAGTGCGTACAGTTTTGTGTTCATCCATGATCCCAGCATATTGCACCGGCATTTCATATCCGCCGAAGGGAACGATTTTAGCACCAGCGTGCTGATGGATCTCAAAAAATGGTGTTCGTTTCATTTTGTTTTTCCTTTTTTCCAGTCAGCAAGAAATTTTTCAAGGCCAATGTCGGTCAACGGATGTTTCACCAGCTGGTCGATAACTTTAAACGGCATCGTGCAGACATGTGCTCCCATCAGCGCTGCCTGCATTACATGGATCGGATGTCGAACGCTTGCTACGAGGACTTCCGTTTCAAATCCATAATTATTATAAATTGTCACAATTTGTTCAATCAGTTGCATTCCGTCCGTGCTGATATCGTCAAGACGACCGACAAAAGGACTGACATACGTTGCGCCGGCTTTCGCCGCCAATAATGCCTGGTTCGCTGAGAAACATAATGTTACATTCGTCCGGATTCCTTCAGAATGAAATGCTTTTGCTGCTTTTAATCCTTCTTTGATGAGCGGCAACTTTACAACGATATTGTCGTGGATCTTCGCAAGTTCTTTCCCTTCTTTCATCATTCCTTCAAAATCCATGGCAACAACTTCCGCGCTGATCGGTCCGTTCACCACGGAACAAATTTCTTTCAGCAGCGGAATAAATTCTTTCCCTTCTTTCGCAACAAGAGAGGGATTGGTCGTCACACCATCCAATACGCCAAGGTCGTTTGCTTCTTTGATCTCGGCAAGATTTGCAGTATCGATAAAAAATTTCATGCCTGTCTCCTAATTCAAAAATTCTGGTGTGATATCTTTATCTTGTTTAACGGAAATAAATCTGAACTCATCGATCGGAAGAGATTTATCTGCTTCGATGGTCACCCATTTCATCGAGTTCAACCGTAACTGCCATATGCGGCTGAAGAAACCGAGCGTCAGATATTCCGCCATGCTCGGATGGACTTTCAGGTGAATGCTGAACTCTTTTCCTTCCGCACGATACCGCCGCAGCCACCGTTCAATGTGGCTGAGGATTGTTGTCTTCGATTGGATTGTTCCGGTACCGCCGCACACAGGGCACGGCTCTGTAAAGCTGTGAATAATACTCTGGCGCTGGCGCTGACGGGTGATCTGCATTAGGCAGAAATCGGTCAACGGAAGAATTGTATGCTTCGACCGGTCACGTTTGAACTCCTTCTTCATCTCGTCGTAGACTTTTTTCTTGTTTCGATCGTCAAGCATGTCGATGAAATCGATCACAATAATTCCGCCCATATCTCGCAGACGAATCTGACGGGAGATCTCGCGCGCCGCTTCCAGGTTTGTGCGGAGTGAGTTTTCTTCCTGTTCTTTGCTGGCCGCATACCGTCCGCTGTTTACGTCTACCACCACCATCGCTTCGGTCTGTTCAACAATAATATATCCGCCGTGTTTCAGCCACACTTTCCGGACAAGAAGCGTTGCGATCTCTTTTTCGATTCCGAATGCATCAAACAACGGTTCCCGTTTGCTGTAAAACTCCACCCGGTCAGCCATTTCCGGAGAAAAGACTTTTACATACGATTTGATTTCTTTGAACAGGCGTTTATCATCTGTCACAACGCGTTCAACCTGTTCGCTGAATAGATCGCGAATAACGCTGGACGTGGTTGCCATATCCTTATAAATGAGTGCCGGCGGCTGTTCTTCCTTCGCACTTTTTTCAATCTCCCGCCATGTTGCCAGCAATGATTCCAGATCGTTCAAAAAGAGTTTTTCATCCTGATTTTCTGCATTGGTTCGGACAATTACACCGAATCCTTGTGGAAGAATACTGCGTACCAATCTTCGCAAACGGCGGCGTTCGCGAAAACTGCTGATCTTTTTTGATATTCCTACTTTTCCATCGAACGGCAGCAACACCAGAAAACGTCCCGGCAACGAAACTTGCGATGTTACACGTACTCCTTTTTTACCAACAGGTTCTTTTGTAACCTGCACGATGATTTCCTGACCTTTTTGAAGATTTACTTGTTTACGCCGCTCTTCTCTTGGTTTTTTCTCCTGCTTCGGTTTTGAGGCAATCGGACCATCACCGTTTTCATCCCCCTCTTCATCATCGTCATCGTCGTCATCCAACATGGCATTATATTCATCTTGAACGTCGCTAATATCGGAAAAATGCAAAAAAGCATCCTGAGGTAATCCGATATCGATAAATGCCGCCTGAATACCTGGCATTACTTTGGCCACCTTCCCAAAGTAAATATCTCCAACCATCCGCTCTTTTTCAGGCGTTTCTACGAACAATTCCGCTAGTTTCCCTTCTTCGGTAATCGCAATGCGGATCTCGTTACCTACGGAATTGATTAAAATTTCTTTTTTCATTACATGTACAACCTTTCACAACAACAACCAAGTCCCATTGACTTGTCGAGTTCCTAAATGATAAAAATAGATCCCAATTTTTGGGATAAACACTTGTTTTTCAACTGCACAAAATTATCCATTAGCAATAAATTATATACCGATTACTGCCTTTTCTTCACAAATTACTTGAAATTTACTAAAAGATAGGATGGCTTGCAAGGTATGTTTCTGGTGTGGGGAAATAAAAAATGCCAAGCTTACTGCATCACACTCTGCTTTGGAGGCTGTTGCTTCCTTCCGGACCTGGCAGGGTTGTCCAACATAAAGTTGTACAGGGCTTGGCAAATATATCTTATACTGCAAAAAATTGTAAATTTTTCTGTGGAGCTGATCGGGATCGAACCGACGACCTATTCGTTGCGAACGAATCGCTCTCCCAAACTGAGCTACAGCCCCAGTTCTCTGCTAAATATACAACAAATTGAGGATGAGTTCAAATTCCGATTTTGGTTCTTTTGATTTTTTTTTACTTCCTGTTTTTAATATACCAATCGATCGCTTTTTCCAACCCATCTTGCAATCCAATTTTTGCTTTCCATCCCAGAGCATTTATTCTTGAGACATCCAGCAATTTTCGCACTGTCCCATCCGGTTTGGTACTGTCGAATTCCAATGCTCCGGTAAATCCCACAATTGCTTTAATCTTTTGAGCAACTTCCAGAATTGTTACATCTTCGCCGGTGCCGATATTAAAAAATTCGTTGCCGTCATATGTATTCATAAGGAAAATACAAGCCTCAGCCATATCGTCAACAAACAGGAATTCACGTCTGGGTCTACCTGTCCCCCACAATATGACGGCGGGTGAATTGCTTTCTTTCGCTTCAACGAATTTACGGATCAGCGCCGGAAGAACATGGGAATTCTGAAGGTCAAAATTGTCATTCGGACCGTACAGGTTAGTCGGCATAACGGAAATATATTTTGTACCGTACTGACGATTGTATGATTTAGCCATTTCAATTCCTGCGATCTTGGCAATGGCATACGGTTCGTTGGTCGGTTCCAGTTTTCCGTCGAGCAGATATTCCTCTTTCATCGGCTGAGGAGACAACTTTGGGTAGATGCATGAACTTCCGAGGAAGCAGAGTTTTTTCACGCCGTACAAATACGAAAAGTGAATGACATTATTCTGAACTGCCAGATTTTGATAGATAAACTCAGCTGGGTACGTATTATTGGCATGAATCCCTCCGACCTTTGCCGCGGCCAGAAAAACATATTCTGGTCTTTCACGTTCAAAAAATGCTTTAACCTCAGATTGGTCGGTAAGATCAAGTTCAGAATGAGTTCGGGAGATCAGGTTTGTATATCCCTGGTCATGCAGCAACCGGAGAATAGCGGATCCGACAAGCCCTCGATGACCGGCGACGAAGATTTTTGCTTTTTTTTCCAAATCAATATCCTCGTTTTTTCACCAGTTCATAATCTGCTTTGGCCATTAACCGGGCTAGATCAGCAAATTTCGTTTTCGCTTCCCAACCAAGTTTTTGTTTCGCCTTGGTTGCGTCGCCGATCAGCAGGTCAACTTCGGTTGGACGATAATATTTCGGATCGACAGCTACCAGAATTTTCCCTGATTTTTTATCGATTCCCTGTTCCTTCTCTCCCTGGCCTTCCCAACGAAGTTCAATACCGAGCTCGTTGAATGCAGCATCGACGAAGGTGCGGACTTCATGTGTTTCACCCGTTGCCAATACAAAATCTTCCGCAACATCACGCTGCAACATACGCCACATACCTTCCACATACTCTGGTGCGTAACCCCAGTCACGTTTAGAATTCAGATTACCAAGCGTCAGCTTATCCTGCATTCCCAATTTTATTTTTGATGCGGCCATCGTAATTTTTCGCGTAACAAATGTTTCGCCGCGGCGGGGAGATTCATGATTGAACAATATTCCGTTGCATGCAAAAATATTGTATGCTTCCCGATAATTAACAATAATCCAATACCCGTATAATTTTGCAACTCCATACGGACTTCTCGGATAGAATGGGGTTTTTTCGGACTGTGGGATTTCCTGCACTTTGCCATACAGTTCACTTGTTGATGCCTGATAAAATTTTGTCGAGATGCCGGTTTCCCGAATTGCATCTAAGAAACGCAAAGTCCCGACTGCGTCAACTTCGGCCGTATATTCCGGCACTTCGAATGAAACTTTTACGTGACTCTGTGCTGCTAAATTATACACTTCGTTCGGTTCTATTTTTTCCAACAACCGATTAATATTGCTGGTGTCGGTCACATCACCGTAATGAAGAAAAAATTTTGAACCGGAATATTTTGGATCATTGTAGAGATGATCAATCCGTCCGGTATTGAACGAACTGCTTCTGCGAATAACGCCGTGGACTTCATATCCTTTTTCCAACAGCAGTTCTGCCAAGTATGATCCGTCTTGACCAGTGATTCCAGTGACAAGTGCTTTTTTTGCCATATTAGATTTCCTTATGATTCCAATATTCTAAAAGATCAGTTAACGTTTGTTTCAATGGAATTTCTGCTTTCCAACCGACCGAATGATTGATTGCACTGGCATTGCCGGCGAGCAATTGTATATCATAACCTCTGAGACGCTTCGGTTCCACGTTCAATTCAAACTTCACACCAAGAATTTCCTCGTAGAGTTGAATGATATTTTCAATAGAATAGATTCTGCCGGAACAAAGATTGAAAATATAATTATGCTTGTTGTCAATCTGCGACAACATCCAATATCCCTGTGCAATATCTCGAACATCGGTAAAATCTCGGCGAGCTTTAATGTTCCCCACACGGAGAATCATCGGCGATTTGGATCGCTGAAGTGTCACAATTTGTTTAGCAAGAGAGGAACACACAAAGTTTGGTTTTTGACGCGGTCCGGTATGATTGAACGGACGAGCAATCACAATGTTCAGTCCCTCATATTTTTTATACGTCTGTGCAATATAGTCTACACTTGTCTTGCTTGCTGCATAGGGATTTACCGGCTGTGGAATAGATTGTTCGGTATGCAACGCAGGTAAACCGAATGTCTCACCGTATACTTCGCCAGAAGTAACAACGATTATGCGGGGAGAAATTTCGCTCGCTTTTACCGCTTCAAAGATATTAATCGTTCCGATCACATTTGTTTTAAATGTTTCCGCCGCATGTTCAAACGAACTGGGAACAAATGCCTGACCGGCGACATGAAAAATAATATCCGGTTTTATCTCTTTGATTACTTTGAAGGTGGATTGAAAATCCGTGATCTCGCACGTGGAGAGTTGAACACGGCCATCCAATTGACGAAGATTGTCATCCTTTTCAAGATCCCGCAGAATACCGAAGATCTCGTCGCTCGTATGCGCAGAGATATAATCGGCAAGATGACTTCCTGCAAAACCGCCGATTCCGGTGATGAGAACTTTCATGAGTAGTTATGTCAAAATGAATGAGAGTGTGATATTTGCCA
>JALNZH010000124.1 GCA_023229405.1 Bacteroidota bacterium | reverse complement strand
CAACTGCAAATCCGGTGCTCACATCAGTGGCGATTATCGGCAATACATTAATGGAAAGCAGCCTGCTCACTTCATCATTTGACTCTCTTTTAGGTAAACCGATCAACCAGTTCCGTTTAAATTCGTCATACGAACAATTGTTGGGTTTGTACCGATCCGACGGATACTCTCTCGCACGCATTACACGGTCGGAATTCGATACCGCGACTGGATTGTTAACCATCGCCATCAATGAAGGGGTCATCCATAAAATCTACCTGCGGGGAAAAGAGATATCGCGTGATTGGGTAATTTGGCGCGAACTGGGTTTCAGGGATGGTAACGTATTCACAGTGGACAAAGGGAAAAATGCTTTGACAAATCTCTCCGCAACGAATTTGTTTGATCAGGTATTGATGGATGTTGGATTCGAAAATGGACTTCCCACGATTTCAATACAGATGGATGAAAAGCCGACTGAAGTTTCGCGGCTCGGATTCAGACTGGATAACGAACGAAATCTACAGCCGTCGCTCGAATTCAGGAACGAGAATCTGCTGGGAACAGCAACTGAAATAGGCGCAAGCGTAGCAGGAGGACTGAGAAATAGAAAATATGTCACAGATTTTCAGGCAAACAGAATCTTCAATTCCTATTTCACTTTTAATATGGATTTTTATTACGATCTTCGGGATATCTACGCGTATGCCAACGATCCGGTCCGTACAAACCGAAGCACTTTTATACGGTCACGCATCGGAGAATACCGGCAGATTTTATATGGACTCTCTTTTCAATTAGGTCAGCAGGTGGAACGGCTGGGGATCTTCAATATTGAATACCGCATCGAGGCGGACGAAGCGAAATTTATTTCAGGCAGCGGATATCAGCCGGAACAATTCACCCTTCAGGCATTCCGGATCAGCTCAACCATCGATTCTCGCGACCGGTATCCCTTTGCCCGCCAGGGCTCACTCACCAATTTTTCCTGGGAAACTGCAACGTCCTCTCTGAAGGATGTTGTTGGAGATGTGGGTTATTCCAAAATCTACTTTGCCTATGAAACAAATGCATCATATAAGAACTTCACGCTCCATCCGAAACTTATCGTCGGCTTCGGCGATCAGACATTGCCGCTTACGCAACACTTTTCACTCGGCGGAGAGGATTCATTCTTCGGATTACGGGAATACGATGCGCGTGGACGCCAAATTTTTTTAACGAGCCTTGAATTCCGAACACGCTTCCCTTTCAAGTTGGTGTGGGATACATACTTCCGTCTTCGCTATGATTTTGGAAGTATCTGGCCGCAGCGAGAAGATATTCGTATTCGCGATTTTCATCACGGTATCGGCGGCATTCTTTCACTAGATACGCCGGCGGGACCGATCAATGTTTCCGTTGGCAGAAGTTTCTATATTCGCAGAGACTTGCTGGAACAGCCGCTGACATTAGGACCGGTCGTCGCATACTTCTCGCTTGGGTATCCAATCCTTTAATCAATTTTTTCCCTGAACCGAAGCACACTCGCCGTCAAAATCGCAACACCCATCACCAGCAATATCAGCGCTTCAAACCAGAGCTCCGAAAGACCAACCCCTTTCAGAATGATCGAACGAATGATAATCAGATAATATTTCATCGGGATCAGCGCCGCAATCCATTGCAAAATCGGCGGCATGTTCTCCACCGGAAAGACAAATCCGGAAAGGTACATCATGGGTAGCAAGACGAAGAATAATCCTACCATCATCGCCTGCTGTTGAGTTTTTGTCGTCGTGGAGACAAATAGTCCAAGTCCGAGCGACGACAGAAGAAATTCCACCGTCAACACATACAATAATACCACACTCCCCCGAATCGGAATGGAAAATCCAAAGACCAATACCAGTAATGCCACCGTAACAACGATCAGACCAATCAATGTGAAGGGAATCAGTTTCCCAATAATTAATTCCACCGGACGAAGCGGTGTGACAAGAAGCTGTTCCAGCGTTCCGATTTCCTTTTCTTTCACAATTGCCATTGCGGTAAGCACTGTTGTCGTAACGAGCAGCAGCAGCACCAGTACGCCAGGTACCATAAACATTCTGCTGATCATCGTCGGATTATACCATGCGCGCGTTTCGGATGTTATGCCCCCCAGCTTCCGCACATCGCCGACGATACTCGCCAGTACTTGTTGGGAGAATCGATTGATGATCTGCATTGCATAACTCGACGCTATGGCGGTCGAATTCCCTTCGCTTCCGTCAAACAACACCTGCACATCAACCGATTCTCTCCGGAGTAACTTGTCGCCGAATTTCGGAGGAATAATGAGCGCCATTGTTGCCAGGCTGTTATCAAGATACTTCTGCACTTCGGTATATTCTTCCGTGGAATACTCCATGGTAAAATATCCGGAATTCGTAAATGATTGAACGAACCGTCTGCTCTCACTGGATTTATCCATATCGCACAGAACAAACGCAATTTTTTTCACATCTAGCGATGCAGCGTAACCGAGGAATATCAGTTGAAGAATCGGAGCAACAAAAACGAGCGGCAGCAACTTCTTATCTTTGAAGAACTGCGCAAATTCTTTTTGAATAAGAGCTTTTAACCGCAGGAGATTCATATTACACCGTATGATGCTTGAACCGCTTCACGCTGATAGTGATAATAATAACAATGTAAATTGACAAATAGATCAACTGATCCCAAAACGCTTCGATGCCGACTCCTTTCAATACAATGCCGCGCATAATAACAAGATAAAACTTTGCAGGCGTTATGTTGGAAAGGATCTGAAGAAATAGCGGCATGCTTTTAATCGGGAACATAAAACCGGAAAGAATCATCGTCGGCAAAATTGAGATGACAGTCGCAAGCTGAAATGCCACCTGTTGACTATCCGCAACAGTTGAAACCAGTAGACCCTGTCCTAACGCTGCAATAACAAAGAGCAATGTCGCAAAAAATAACAGCACCAAACTTCCCTTAACGACAACATCGAACAAAAGGTACCCTGAGAGAAGGACAAGTGCCGCGGCAAGTAGTGAAATAACTGCGTAGGGGAACATTTTCCCAATAATTAAATTCAGCGGTTTGATAGGCGAAACATCGATCTGTTCAATCGTATTCCGCTCTTTTTCCTTCACGATTGACAATGCCGTTGCGATCACAGCCGTTATCGCCAGAATATAGGCGATCAATCCGGGGACGAGAAATTTTGCACTTTTCATCTCCGGATTATACCAGATCCGCGCTTCGTAATTAACCGGCACGTAGCTTTTTCGTCCTATCTTAGAGAGATTTTGAAGGATAATCTTTTGTGAAAACTGTTGCGTTACCGCTTGTCCATAACCGACAATCGTCGTTGCCGCATTGGCATCCATGCCATCTACCAGCAACTGGATGGACGATTGCCGGCCGGAAATATTCTCGCGCGAAAAATCGGGTGGGATGACAAGAACAAGTTTCACTTTCCCTTCGTCGATCATGCGTTGCGCAGAAGCATAATCAGTCAGATGTTCGGTGTACTCAAAATATCCTGCAGTGATGAAACTATTGACCAACTCCCGACTTTGAGAACTCTTTTCCGCATCATAGACCGCCATGGTGATATTGCGAACGTCGAAGTTCAATGCATAGCCGTTCAATAACAACAAGAATGCCGGAACAACAATCAGCACCGCCAGCACTTTCCTGTCCCGTCTGATTTGACGGAATTCCTTCTTTATGATTGGCAATAACTGTCGTACCATCTTCATTGCGTTTCTCCGCCGTGTTCAAGAAGATAAATGAACACATCTTCCAATGACGGAGTAATGCGTTCAATGCCGATCAGGTCTATCTGAGACTGCGCAAGGAGCGATGTAATCTGATCCTTCGCCGATTCTTCATCCTTCACGTTTATGTGAATACTCGTACCGAAGATAGACGTTTCCACCGCCCACGGCTGTCCTTCAATCTTTTCCATCGCATCCACAACATTAGAGCACTGTACTTCCAGAATAGGATGCTTGATATAATTCTGTTTCAGTTCCTTCGGACTTCCGCCGGCAATAATCTTCCCGGCATTGATCAGGATAATATCGTTGCAGTATTCCGCCTCTTCAAGAAAATGTGTCGTCACCAGCACGGTGACTCCTTCTGCGGACAGATTGTTGATCAATTCCCAAAACCTTCTGCGCATGACAGGATCGACGCCACTGGTCGGTTCGTCCAGAAAAACGATGCGCGGGCGATGCAACACGGCGCATCCGAGTGCAAGGCGCTGTTTCAATCCGCCGCTGAGTGTACCGGTGATACTCCCCTGGCGCCCATGGAGATTCGCAATCTCCAGCACCCATTCCTTTCGTTCCTTCAAAGCACTGTTTTCAATCCCGTAGACTCGTCCGAAAAAATCGATGTTCTCCTCTACTGTCAGATCCTCATATAGCGAGAACTTTTGGGACATATATCCGATACTTTTTTTCACCTGGTGGGGATTCTTATTGATATCGAATCCACCGACATGCGCCGTTCCTTCCGTGGAAGAAAGTAATCCACACAACATCCGGATGGTAGTTGATTTCCCCGCACCGTTCGCACCGAGAAAACCGAAAATCTCCCCTTCTTTCACCTCAAAGTCGATATGGTCCACCGCGGTGAAATTTCCGAATCGTTTCGTTAATTGTTTTACTTCGATCGTGTTTTTCATTCTTTGGTCTCCGTCAACAACGAAATGAACACATTCTCGAGGGAGGGTTTTACCATTCTCCAATCACTTACTGTAATCGACTGGTCATTCAAATGCTCACAGATCGCCGGTAGTTCGTCCGCGGAAGAGGAAATAACAACGTTCAGCCGGTCCCCAAATGCCTGTACTTCCAATACACCAGGATAATGTTTCATCAACGCAAATGCTTTGCGAATATCGGAGCAAACGATTTCAATAACCTCACCTTTCATCACTTTTTTCAGGTTTCCGGGTGTATCCGCTAATAGAATTTTTCCATTATCCATCAAAGCTACACGGCTGCAGCGTTCAGCTTCGTCCAGATATGGAGTTGCCATCACGATCGTAATGCCGGTTCTCAGCAGTGCGGACAGTACCTTCCAAAAATCACGCCGTGAGACCGGATCAACACCGGTCGTTGGTTCGTCAAGGAATATGATTTCCGGAGTGTGGACAAGCGTACATGCGAGCGCCAATTTCTGTTTCATACCGCCGGAAAGTTTTTCTGCCAGTCGATCACGGAATGGCATCAATCTGGTAAATTCCAATAATTCATTCCGCCGGTCCGCATAGTCATAAACACCGTGGATCTCCGCGAAGAATTCAATATTCTCGTCGATCGTCAAATCGCCGTATAATGAGAAACGCTGGGAAAGATACCCGATCCTTTTTTTGACCTCTTCCTTCTGCTTCTGCACATTAAATCCTAGCACATTCACCATGCCGCTGGTGGGAGTGACAATGCCACACAACATGCGGATCGTCGTTGTTTTTCCCGAACCGTCCGGTCCAACAAGTGCAAACATTTCACCTTTCTCAACAGAAAGGGAAAGTCCGTCCACCGCCGTTATGGTGTCGAATTTTTTTGTTACTGCGGTGATTGTAAGTGCACTCATAATCTCTTTAACTGTATTTTCCAATTCAATGCCAACTCACAATTTCGAGCCTTCGTCATTCTGGAACAGTGTTGATCTTTTATTGAAGAATTGCATCAGCCGGCATACCAGACTTTAAATCACCCTCGGCATTTTCCACTTCTAATTTTATGCCGAAAACCAGTTTCGTCCGTTCATCCTTTGTCTGTACATTTCTTGGCGTGAATTCCGCAACGGGAGAAACATACACCACCGTAGCGGAATATTTCTTCTCCGGATATGTATCAATCATTACATCGGCAATTGCGCCGAGTTTCACTTTCCCGAGCTCTGCTTCGTTCACATAGATCATCAGTTCCATTCGTTCAAGGCGCGAGATTCTAACGATAATCGTTCCGGTGCCGATCAGTTCCCCTTCTTCAACCGGTTTATAGGTGACTGTGCCTGAGACCGGAGCAAGAATGTGGGAGTCATTGATTTGTTTACGGATAAGATTCGCCTGAGCACGCGCCTGGGCTACACGCGCTTTGGCAGCGTTCAGGTCTTCGCTCCGTGCAAAACGCTGCAATTTTTGAAGATTCTGTTTTGCGGAATTGTATTGCGCCTGTGTAATCGTAACCCGGGACTCCGAATCTTCATACTGTTTTGTTGAGACAGAGTGAGTTGAATAGAGCTCTTTGATTCTATCGAAATCTGCTTTCGCTGTTTTATAACCGGATTCGGTCTGTCGGACTGTTTCTTCTGCCGACTGCAAATCCTCGGAGCGCGCGCCGTTCTTCAGCAGCTGATACTGTGCTTCGGCAAGATCGATTCCAGCCTGCGCCTGCAGCAATTGTAACTGCTGCACTTCGGAATCGATGACTGCCAGCGTATCTCCGCGCACGACCGTGCTCCCTTCCTGCACACGCAAACGGAGAACTTGTCCGGATACTTTCGAAGAAACGTTAACTTCAACCGACTCCAGAATACCGCTCGATTCGATCTTCCCCCCATTATTACCGCAGCCGATCAACATCAACAAAAGCAAAATTCCTGCAATGCCGACCGATGGAAACATTATCGTAGCTCGGATGTATGTGTGTCCGGATTTCATAATTTCCTCTTACAGAATATTGATTTTGTAATGAACAAATTCTTTTCGTGCTTCTTCCGTCAACGAACCCTCAAAGATCACATGGAAGATGGTATACATCGCTTCCTTCGGCGAGAATGAATGTTCCGCAAGGACTGTCGGTGTGAGAATGTTTTGGAAACAACTGACCAGCATCATCACAATCACCTCGTCGTTAATATCCTGGCGAAAGACATTTTCCTTTTTTGCCTGGCGAATCATTTCCACGACTTTCGCAACGATATGTTCCTGTCGGAATTTTTCCATTTCCGCCCAGATGTTCGGTGCGAATCGTTTCATGTCTTGTTGGAATGATTTGCTGAATCGTCCAACCGTTTTGCCGATAAAAAAAATTAGGTCCGCCAAACGGTGAACGAACGGTTTCCGCTGTTCTGTAATCCGGTGAACTTCCTTCTCAACCCGCCGCATCATCATCCAGACTACCGTTTTCACCAATTCATCTTTGCTGGGGAAAAATTTGTACATGGTTTTTTTACTGATGCCCAATTCTCCGGAAAGTTCGTCCAACGTTACTTTATTAAATCCTTGCGCAAAAAACCGATTCTTTGCCAGTTCAAGGATGCGCTCTTTTGGTTCGTTATCCTTTTTGAATTCCATAATCGCCTGATTCTTTTGGATACTTTTATGTTTTTTACAGTTTCCATTAGGTTCAAAAAATACCATTGAAATCAATGGCAATATTTAATGGAAACTTTAATCGTATTTACCGTTTCCAAATTAATAAAAATTTAGTGTCTTGTCAAATAAGAATTTCTCTCATATATGATTTATTTTGGACAAGTATGACAAAATATATGAAGTAAGCCTCATGAGTTAACATTGCAATCGTAATAATGTGGGTGGGAGCAAAATGTTGGGAGATTGAGCGAGATGTTATTTCCCCTGCCAAGGGGCAATGCTGTCAAGGGGGAAATACAGTGGAGGTCTGAAATCGTAACGGGACTTTTGTTTCTTTTCTTGTGCCGCCTTGAAATGGTTAATTCATGTACGGCATTCCTATGGAACTCCTTCAAGAAAAGAATCGAGTATGTGTTTTCCAATTTTTTGTAATTATTTTGGGCAAGTATGAATTTCTCTAGTAACTCTCTTTTTTTGAGGGGAATTTAGTTGTTTTTACTTCGGAGATATAGGATTTAAACGCTGTTCGCATTGTTTCCGACAGGTTGGTGTACTGACGCACAAACCGCGGTTTAAACTGCTCGTTCATTCCGAGCATATCATTAGTGACCAATACCTGGCCATCACAGGCGGATCCTGCACCGATACCGATAGTAGCGCAGGAAACGGAACGCGTTACTTTTGCGGCGAGTGAATCCGGAATTTTTTCGAGTACAATACCAAACACACCGGCTTTGTCCAATAAGCGTGCATCTTCGACAAGTTGTTTTGCTTCCGCCGATTCGCGGGCACGAACTTCGTAGGTTCCGAACTTATAGATTGATTGAGGAGTTAATCCTAAATGTCCCATCACCGGTATTCCGATATCGACAAGCTGTTCAATTAACGGTACGATTCTCTTACCGCCTTCCATCTTTACTGCTTCAGCACCGGATTCTTTCAACAACCGTCCGGCGTTTCGTACCGCTTCTTTAATGTCTACTTGATATGACATGAACGGCATATCAGCAACAAGCATCGCCCGCTTCACAGCACGACGGACAACTTTTGTGTGATAAATAATCTCATCAATGGTAACTGGAATAGTCGTTTCCAATCCCTGAAACACGTTTGCAACAGAATCTCCGACAAGAATAATATCAATTCCCGCCTCATCCAGCAGACGGGCGATCGTATAATCATATGCCGTGAGCATCGCAATCTTCTCCCCCTTCTGTTTCATGGCAAACACGGTTTTGGTCGTGATACGTTTGTAGTCGGTCGTTTGTGTGCTCATAACAATGCCTCAATCGTTGGTTCAAAAGTTATCTCCATCACCTGTTCGAATCCTAAACGAACCGCTGCCGCCGTTTCATCGAATAGTACTCTCCTGTGCAGCGCTGTTGAAAGATCGATCGTCTTCATTTCAATATCCTGCACGATCTTCTTTTTTATCTCTTCGCTTTCCACATTCAGAATTTCTGCCAGAAGCTTGTGTTCCGGACCGAGAAGAATCGATCCGTGTTGCAACACTACTTCCGGCAAGTTTGGCAAAGAAAATCGTCGTTGCGCGCTTCCAACATTTTTTTTCCCCCCGATTTGCACTTCATACCGCGCCGATGCCGAGAAACAGGGAATCGATTCCTGACGTTTATACAGTGAGGCAAAATTCGGTTGGGATGATTCGTAACTGATTTCCGGGCAAATAGTTGATAATCCCGCAACCAGTGCTTTGCTAATGAGCGAATATGTTTCGGTGATTCCTTTTCCATCCGCTAACATCACAACGGAATAGGTCAATTCATTGGCATGCAATATCGCCCTGCCACCGGTTGGACGGCGGACAATGTCAAATCCATACTCTTCACATTTCCTGCGATTGATATCTTTTTCGGATTGATTATACCCGAGCGAGACCGCCCAGGGTTTCCATGCATACAGCCGGAGTGTGGGCAGAATCTCAGCACGCTGCAGTTTTTCCGCGAGGTCTCTGTCCGTGGCCATGTTCACCGCTCCGGATTGCGATCCGGACGAAATGATGCGCCACAATTGTTTGGAAGGTTCAGGCATCGGTGTTTATTCGCCGCCGCCCGCGGTGTGTCTGCGCGCGGTCACAATTCCCCGTTTAGACACCGCAATAAAGTCGATCAAATTCTGCACTTCGGTCGTGATCGTCATACTGGATTTTATTTGTTCGACGCCCTGACTTACATTTAAGTTGGAGAGATATAAGATACGGTACGCGTCATGTAATGAATCGATCGCTTCTCTGGTGAAGCCGCGGCGGCGGAGACCGATAATGTTCAACCGTTCGAATGACACCGGCCAACCGCCGGCAATAATGTACGGGGGAATATCTTTCGGCACACGGAAATGTCCGCCAACCATTGTAT
>JALNZH010000123.1 GCA_023229405.1 Bacteroidota bacterium | reverse complement strand
GAAATATACAGTAATATCCGGACGTACAGGGAAAAAGCAATTCCGATTGACGCATATATTTTAGATTTCGACTGGATGGAATGGGGCGGGGATAATTATGGAGAATTCCGCTGGGGATCAAAATTTCCGGACGGACAATCCGGTACGATTGTCGATACGTTAAAAAAATATGATATGCATCTGATGGGGATTCGAAAGCCGCGCGTTCATGTTGCCACCACGCAAGGGGCATATTGCAATGCGAACGCTTTTTTTATCGACTATGTGAATGACTATTTCAGTGGAAAACAGGTGGGAAGATTAAATTTCAATAAGCCCGCAGTTCGTAAATGGTTCTGGGAGAGTTTTGCCGTGCAAAATAATACGTATGCAAAAGGAATGAGCGGCTATTGGAATGACGAGGCGGATGAATACGGCGGCAACCTGATGTTTATGCAAATGCAGCGCGGACAGTTTGAAGGGCAGCGCTCCTTTAACAATAATCGTGTATGGTCCATCAACAGAAATTTTTACACCGGCGCCCAGCGGTATGCCTATTCGCTGTGGTCTGGAGATATTAACACCGGATTTCCCACCATGGCAGATCAGCGCTTGTTCATGCTTTCGAGCATGACGGTCGGCGTTTCGTGGTGGGGAATGGATATCGGTGGATTTAATGGAACACCGAACAGCGAAAACTATTTTCGTTGGATTCAATTCGGTGCATTCGTGCCGGTGTTCCGTGTTCATGGAACGCACAATCAGGAACGAGAACCGTGGAACTATGGCGCTGAGGCGGAAGCTATTGCAACAGAGTATATCCGTTTACGATATCGATTCATGCCCTATATCTATTCCGCTGCGAGGGAGAATCATCGAACCGGACTTTCCATTGCGCGTCCATTGGTGATGGAGTATCCTGACGATCCGAAAGTGTCTAATCTTTCCACCGAATGGCTGTTTGGCAGCAGTCTGCTTGTTGCTCCAGTTGTTACGGCAGGGGCTGTGCAACAAACAGTATACCTTCCCGAAGGAGGATGGTATGATTTCCATTCCGGACAATATTTTGCCGGATCCACGTCGTATACAGTTCCTGTTACCAGAAAGGATATTCCGCTCTTTGTGAAGGCCGGCTCAATCATTCCCATGTCTCCTGTATCCCAATCTGTTGATGCACCGGAAGCCAAGAATACAGTAATTCTGAGCAGTTTCCCCGGCGGCGATGGTTCCTGTGTATTGTATGACGATGATGGCACGACATACGATTATGAAAAAGGAATTTACAGCACAGATACTATCATTCATCAACGGGACGATCACCGGGTGTTGATAACGATTGGATCCCGGATTGGCACGTATGCTGTTTCGCCTCGAGATTGGCTTGCTGAAGCAAATTGGATCGACGCTTTACCTGATAGTGTAGTGTTGGATGGGAAACTATTGAAAAATATCACACTAGATTCACTTCATACGTTCGGAACACAAGGATGGTCGTTGGATTCATTAGCGAAGAAATGTTACGCTAAGTTTACAGATAACGGCGATGCACATACCGTGGTATTCTATTTTAGTCACGGAACTTCATCAATACTTCAGGAGAATCAAGCTCCACATCAATTCGAGTTAGAGCAAAATTACCCCAATCCCTTCAATCCGACAACGACTATTGGTTTCACCGTTGTTACAACCGTCTCTTCGGAAGTTTTTGAATCTGCGGTGAAAAAAGAGAATGATGGGACGAGAACAACGTTGAAGGTGTATAATGTGCTTGGTCAGGAAGTTAGTATTCTTTTTAATGGCATCGCAGAAACCGGAAAATATCATCAAGTCACTTTCGATGCGTCGAATCTCTCCAGCGGAATGTATGTAGCTCGATTGCAAAGTGGAGATAATGTGCAGATGAGAAAAATGACATTGTTGAAATAAATCATCCCCGTAGCTGCCGGGTATTTACTACGTCACCCTGAACGTATTTTAGAGTCTCTATTATAGATGCCGTATCATCTGCCCGCCGATTAAAATTATTAAGGCAGGCGGGAATTTCGCAAGAAGTTCTTTTCTTGTCCCGACATGAAATGATCAATTCGTGAATGGCATTCCTTTGGAACTCTATTAAAAAAAGAAGAGTATACGTGTTATTTATTTTTTTGACAAGCATGAAAAAATGAATATGTAAAAACATTCAACACTGTAGCTACTCAACTACTTCCTACTTGTTTCTTCGTTATTTTCTAGTGCCTGTCATCATTGTTCTTTCTCTATTCCTTTCCTATATTTTCGTATGAATACAACCCGAATCATGCTCACTTTTTCCGTCGTACTGAGTTCTTGTATATTGTACGGACAAGACCATCCGTCCATCCATCAGGAAGAGTGGCAATATTACCACTCTCATCCCGAGGCAATCGCAACAATGTCTGAAATTGTACCTGATACTAGAGTATTAACTAAAAGAACCGCGCTTATGCCGAATGCTGTTGTCTATGGATTCCATCCATACTGGGTGAACGGACTCGAAAGTAACTATCAATATGATTTATTATCGCATCTTGCCTATTTTTCTGCCGATGTCGATCCCGTAACAGGTAATTTTTCTTCCACGCATAGTTATTCAACAGCTAATGTCATCACACAGGCGAAGAATGCGGGTGTGAAAGTACATTTAACCATTGTCTGTTTCTCAAAACATGATTCACTCTGGGCAAAACAATCTAGGCAAGATAATTTGGTGAACAATATCCTGGCGAAGGTGAAAGAGAGGAACATACAGGGTGTGAATATCGACTTTGAAAGTATGAAAAGTGCCAGTGCGGTTCCGTTCAAAAAGTTCATTCTGCAACTCGGCGATTCTCTCCACAAATATCAAAAAGAATTGACGCTAGAATTGTTTGCTGTCGATTGGAACACTATCTTTCCAACTTCATTCTTTATTGAAGTGGATCATGTAGTGGATAGTTATTTTATTATGCTGTACGCCTATTATTACAGTGGAAGTACTACTGCAGGGCCGAATTCGCCGTTGATGAATACCACCAGCACATCTTACCGCCACATACTGCGAAGCATTAAATCCTATACGGATATCGGTTGTCCTCCAAATAAACTGATTGCCGGCTTTCCGTATTATGGTATAGACTGGCCTGTGGTGAGTGACGCACGGATGGCGGCAACAACCGGGTCCGGTTCGTCTCGTTTTTACCATATTTCAAAGAATAATTATCTGGATACAGTAAAGGCATCGAACAAATTTTTTGACGCCACCTTTTCCACACCGTGGTACCGGTATCAAGATGGTGCAGGATGGCGCCAAACGTGGTATGACGATTCGCTCTCGTTGGCCCGGAAGTACGATTCTGTGAAAACAAAGAAAATCGCCGGTGTGGGCATGTGGGCGCTGGGATATGATGCCTCCGAACCGGAACTGTGGAATCTTTTGCGAAACAAATTTACCGAACCCTCAATTGTACAGGATGGTCAAACGAGTCCGGACCATTTTACATTGATTCGAAATTATCCAAATCCATTTAATCCTTCCACAACCATAGAATTTTCTGTGCAGCATTCGGGACATACAGTCGTTACAATATTTGATCTACTCGGAAGAGAAGTGACAACATTGGTAGACGAAATACTACAAGCCGGAGTTGTCCACCAAATACTTTTTACTCCGGCAAATAATTCGGGTGGTATATATTTTGCTCAATTAAAATATTCCGACAATATTGTGGTGAGGAAAATGCTACTGCTGAAATAAGGAATCGGTATTTTCTTGTATTGTCTTTTTAGGATATCGAATCTCCCCCATCTTGCCTTCCGTAAAAAAACCACGAATCATGTTCGTGGTTTTTGCTTTTAGAGGTTGATCGTAAAAATACCAAGATTACGTAATTGCGCCCACCTCTCAATGATATTACATTGACATAACAAAAATGGAAAGGAGTTAGGTATGGTAAAAAGAGTCATTGAATATTTAGGTCTGGCTTTGCTGTCATTTATTGTTGGCTATGGACAAGTGTTTGAAAATTTTAATGGAACCACATTTCCTCCGGTAGGTTGGACGGTGTATTCCACCGGCGGATCAACACAATGGAGTCGATTGACCGCAAATACAAGAAATGGAAGTGCAGGAACGGCAAATTCAACTAATCCTTCTATTGGAATTTCGAAATATTTTACGTTGTCGATGAATGCGTCATCGAATGTTGCATCTGTAACATACTTTATCGCCGTTAGTTCGGTGACGACGGGAACAGGTGCAACGATGATCGTTCAGGCAGGGAGTGACACTACAGCAATGACAACGTTGCGGACGATTAATCTTGAAGATGGTGGTGTGTTTACTGCATCGAATTCTTTTATTCAGTTTGTTGATAATATTGACGGCTCCCTGGCAATGGGACAAACCGGAAGTGTTGACCTCCGAAGTTTAAATCCCGTCTATATTCGATGGAGTCATCAAAAGTCTTCCGGCTCTGCTGCGTCATGCAGATTGGAAGACGTTACCGTTCCAAATGCCGTTGCACTTTCCGTTGAACTTAAGTCGTTTACTGCTGTTGTGAGAGGGAAAGCCGTCCAACTTACTTGGCAAACTGCAACCGAAACGAACAACTATGGATTCGAAATCGAAAGATCCCTCCCTCTTCAAGGCGGAAGGTCGGGTGGGGGTCTGCAGTGGAGTATGGTTGGATTTGTTGAAGGACATGGAACAACCAATGCAACGCAGTTATACTCATTCGTTGATGCATCCGCCAATGAACCTGTTTCATATCGTTTAAAACAGATCGACCTCGACGGCAAGTTTGAATACAGTCAGACGGTCGAAACAATTGTTGCACATACAGTCACGCAATATGGAATGGATCAGAATTATCCCAATCCGTTCAATCCTTCCACACAAATCAATTATCAATTGGTCGCGATAGGACATGTATCGTTAAAAGTGTATGACATGCTCGGCAGAGAAGTGGTATCGATGGTCAACGGTCTCCGCCCGGCAGGGGTGCATGTTGTAGAGTTTGATGGATCAAAACTTCCTAGCGGAATGTATTTGGCAAAGTTTTCTTCATCAGGGTACAATAAAGTGATAAAGATGATGCTGACGAAATAGTAAGTCCGGTTATCAACCCCACTAATACTATAAATCATATCATACGATATCCGATATTTGCAACGCATGTGTACACGTTTAATGATATCGGATATTTCAATCGTACAATCTGGACGAAGTCTTTTTTATCCCAAAGAAATTTCGATGTCTGGCCCCTGCATACTCGATCACAAATGCGTTAAGAGTGTTTGACATCTGATTGTAAGAATACTCAACGCAGAAACAGTAAAGTACACAGAAAAACACTCCCCGAAGTACACCAATAAGACACCTGCAGAGTCGATCGTATATACTATTGGGATCTTTAATCTAAACCACACTATACTGCGAATTCTTTATCCGTGTAATACCGTTTCTTTCGCGATATCCGTATTTAATCCTCTTATTAATACTTTCTTGTCTGTTTATTAATTCAACAGGTGGTGTTGTATGAATCAACACTTTCTAATTGCCTTCTGTTGAGAATTTATGACACTTCTGCAATTAAAGCGAGTATTCACCGTAGAAATATTCAACACTACAACCTTGTTCGTTTTTTCATCACCCAACATAAGAATATTGTTCCTCTAACATATTGTTTAACAATGTATTACGACCGTAGTCATTTACTGTAATTCTTCAATTGTGGCACGGCGATTGTCAATAGTATTAGTGAAGTCAAACCAAGCATTGAAAGGAGCCAACAATGACAGTCTTATTATTCATATCGACAATCGCGGTATTTCTCACCATCGACTATTTCGTTCGGAGAAATAAATCCGCAGTCCCAATCGCACAACCTGTACTTCGGAAAGATATTCCCATGCGCATTCCTGCTGGAATCTTTTTCACAAAATCTCACACCTGGCTGAGTCTTTTTCCGTCCGGAAAAGTGCAGCTCGGCATCGACGATTTTCTTGCCCGTATGTTCTCAAAACCGCATATCACCATGTTGAAGGTCAATGACGAGCATGTTATTAAAGGGGAACCGATTCTGCGAGTAACGGAAGGAAGTAAAGAAGTAATCGTCCGTTCACCGATTGACGGTGTGATAGATAATGTAAACGGTTTATTAGAAAAGAAACCCTCGCTGCTCAGCGAAGCGCTCTTCAGTGAAGGCTGGGCGTACACAATTACGCCTACCAGTACCAACGATCTTCGCGCCTTTTATCTTGGTGAAGATACCCGGATGTGGCTGCGGGATGAACTCGGCAGACTTCGTGATTTCTTTGCACGCCTGTCCGGTCCCGCTCCCGCTTTTCTGCAGGATGGCGGACTGCCGGCAAACGGCATCATGGATAACCTTAACCCTGACCAATGCAAGAAATTCGAACACGAATTCTTGCGCATTGAGTAACCTTCGGAGGATGTCATGTCTATAAAAAAAGCACTGCTAATCGATCTTACCCTCTGCGTGGGATGCAATGCCTGTCAGCTCGCCTGCAAGGAAGCGAACCATATGCCGGAGCCAGAGAAAGAAGAAAAATCTCTTTCGTCCACTGCGTACACTGCGCTGGAAGAATACGACGGCGTTTTCGTACGCCGTATGTGCCAGCATTGCGAAGATCCGACTTGTGCGTCGGTCTGTCCCGTCGGCGCTTTTACAAAAATGCCCGAAGGTCCCGTCGTCTACGATGTGGAAAAATGCATCGGTTGCCGGTATTGCATGCAAGCGTGTCCGTTTCAGGTTCCGCGGTATGAATGGTCCAGCACATATCCGCGCATTCAAAAATGCGTATTGTGTCATGAACGGCTTGCTCAGGATCTCCCGACCGCGTGTTCCGAAGCGTGTCCGACCGGCGCCACGAAGTTCGGCAACAGGGACGAGTTGCTGAAAGAAGCTGCGGAACGTCTTACGGCAGAACCGGATAAGTACGTGCAAAAGATTTACGGACAAAAAGAGGTCGGCGGAACTTCCGTATTGTATATCTCCTCCGTACCGTTCGAAAACCTCGGATTCCGCACCACACTGCAGAATACTCCGTTGCCGCAATTGACCTGGAATGCACTTTCCAAAATTCCGGGAATTGTTACCGTCGGCGGTGCAATGCTCTTCGGTATCTGGTGGATCACGAACCGTCGTGAAGAGGTAAGAGAAGTGGAACAGAACATGAAAGACACGAATCACTCCAATAACGGAAAGAACTAGGTGCAGCCATGAAAAAATTTCTCACAACATTCGGATTCTGGAAAGTCATCGCGGTCGCAATTATGCTGGCTGGAATCTATTCAACATATATTCGGTTCTTTCACGGACTCGGCGCGGCGACTAATCTTACCGATCAATTCCCGTGGGGCATCTGGATCGGTTTTGATGTGCTCTGCGGTGTCGGACTTGCCGCCGGTGGATTTACACTTGCCGCTATTGTCTATATTTTTAATCTCAAACGGTTTGAACCGATTATTCGTCCCACCATTCTGACTGCGTTTCTGGGTTATGTTCTTGTCATTGTTGGCCTTATGTTCGATCTGGGTCGTCCGTTGCAAATCTGGCATGCCATCATTATGTGGAATCCCCGTTCGGTGATGTTTGAAGTTGCCTGGTGTGTTATGCTGTATACGACCGTTCTTGCATTGGAATTTTCTCCAGTGATTCTGGAAAAATTTCATTTAACGAAGACTATAAAATTGGTGAAACGAATCAGTATTCCGTTGATCATTCTCGGTGTACTCCTTTCCACACTGCACCAATCATCGCTTGGTTCGCTGTATTTGATTGTACCAGATAAGATGTATCCATTGTGGTATTCTGCATATATGCCGGTATTCTTCTATACTTCTGCCATTGCCGCCGGATGCGCGATGATCATTTTCGAATCATTCCTAAGCAGTCGTGCATTTAAACGCGGATTGGAACTGAATCTGCTCTCCGAAATTGCCCGCGTCTGTGTGATGATGCTTGGTGTGTATGCCGTCATGAAAGTGGTGGATCTTTCGGATCGGAAGATGTTGTCGCTGCTCATTGTGCCAAAGTTCGAAACATACATGTATTGGCTGGAAGTGGCTATTGGCGTGATTGTTCCATTTGTATTGTTCTCGCAACGGAAAATACGCCAAAGTCCTAGCGGCCTATTTGCAGGAGCAGTACTTGTTGTCGTCGGATTTATTATGAACAGAATGAACATTGCCATCACCGGGATGGAAGGATGGTCCGGATCGACGTACGTGCCGTCGCTGACTGAATTTACCATAACGATGATGATTGTGACCACAGGGTTCATCGCATTCTATTCCATTGCGAAATATTTCCCCGTCTTTACCCACGAGGAACTTCGGGATGAGAATGCACCGGCGCATGCGGCTGCGGCATGGAAACACGATATTGAATCGGTTTCCCGCATGGCAGAGGCACGCAATTAACGCACGATGAAAACCCAAAAGGGTGACCTATGAACGCGAACTCACATACGATAATACCAGACAATGAAAGTCACTGCGTGTGGATGGATGCCGGTTTGGTGAATTATAAACTGTGCAACTGCCGCTTCGAGTGTGAAACGTGTCCGTTTGATAAAGTGATGCGCGACCAGCATCAAACCTTTGCCGAACAGGCGGCGATGCAGTCCGGACCGTTTTTTCCGGATCGCCTGCCTGTAAGCGCGGTGAATGAAGGGGACGCATCGGTACTGGTGGACAGATTTCTTGCACCGCTGCTGTCGCTCGAGCTTCCACAGGATAGAATATATTTTTCCAATCATACATGGATGCATTCCAAGCATGACGGCATGTTCATCATGGGCATCGACGGATTTCTTGCACAAATGATCTATCCGATTGCTGGTGTTGCAACAATTCATGCACCGGCACACATCGGACGCGGAGAACCGTACGCGTGGCTCATAAGGGATTCCGCTACATTTGCCGTCCACAATAATGAAAAGGGAATTGTTTCCCGTATGAATGTCCGCTTGATCGATCAACCTTCGCTCGTTACAAGCGATCCATACGGTGAAGGGTGGCTGATGAATATTGCCTGCTCCGGAAAAAGTTCTGTAAATCTGAAATTTTATTCCGCAGATGAGTTTAAAGATTTTATCCGGCAGGAAGTGGACGATCTTGCGTACGAACTGAAAAAGAATCGTCGTTGCGTCGGCACCACAATGTTCGATGGCGGCACTCGGATCGAGAATATTGAAAAATTCATCGGTGAAAAACGCTATAATAAATTTCTTTCAAGACTATTAAGTCCGCATTAATTAAGATTGGTGTTGCTGTTCAAGGAATATCACGGTACCTTTTCTCAGTCCTTCTGATCAATAATTGGAAGTGTTGATACTTTCAACAGCCGCCATGAAATACACACGTTTATTAGTGTATCGTTTACTCGCGGGCATTTTTGTGGTTACCGTTGTCGGGGTTGGAGTCCTTACATTTGCTCTCGTAAAAATCCAGGCTGCTCGGTACACCGAAATTTCCACCGCCACTGCACAACGTCTCAGCGATATCGTGAAACGTTCCACGCAGTATAGCATGCTGCTCAACCGCCGCGAAGACATTTACCAAATCATCCAAACCATCGGAACAGAACCAGGTATCGAAGCTATCCGCATCTACAATAAGAAGGGGGAAATCTCCTATTCCACTGTGGATAAGGAAGTGAATACCACAGTAGATATGAATGCTGAAGCGTGTGTGGTATGC
>JALNZH010000122.1 GCA_023229405.1 Bacteroidota bacterium | reverse complement strand
GCCGTTCTTTCTTGAAGCGGTTGTCAAGGCGATCAAAGATTTTCCGATGCTTAATTCATCCGTGGACGGTGACACGATTATCGTGCGGAAAGATGTTAACCTCGGTGTTGCCGTCGCGCTGGAGAATGGATTGATAGTGCCGGTAATTAAAAGTGCGGAACAAAAAAATCTCGCCGGTATTGCGCGATCATTACATGATCTCGCAACCCGTGCGCGGAACAAAAAATTAATGCCGGATGAAGTAACCGGAGGAACATTTACAGTGACAAATCCCGGTGGATACGGAAATCTGTATGGTTTCCCGATCATCAACCAACCGCAGGTGGCAATTCTCGGTATCGGCGCAATTAAAAAACGGCCAGTTGTCATCGATGATGCAATCGCAATCCGCTCGATGGTGTACATCTCAATGTCGTACGATCACCGTATTATTGACGGAGCGCTCGGTGGAATGTTTATGCAAAAGGTCGTCTATTACTTAGAAAATTTTGACATTACACAAACAATTTAATCCACAGAAAAAATCATAAGGCTCAAGACAATGAAAAAACTCCCTATACTTCTTATACTGTTGATTGTGGGGTCTCTGGACGTTCGAGCGCAATTTTTTAATTCAAATGAATTAACATCAAATCCATTTTCTTTACTCTATGGTGTCGATCCTCAATTAACGTTGTTCACACCGGATACCGGTGCGCAAATTCTATATAATCCTGCAAGGGCAATGAGTTATCAGCGGCAATTTGTAGTTGGCAAGTACGATGGGTATCCGCAGTATAATTATTTCTCATACGGAAACGATGTGTTATTTTCTGAAACAGAAAATAACATTCGTGTAACGATTGAACGGCTCTCACCGCCAACGACATATGTGTACGTGCCGTCTCCGACAATTGATATGGCGGTTTTGAAGAGAAGCGATGATGGATATTGGTTGATTCAATTTGCAAATATTGTCAACGGTTCTGGAAATAAGAGTAATTCCACATCATCGAGGATAATTTTGACAACTCAAACTAATTCATCTGTGCGGAGCAGCGAAATAGACAACAGTTTTTCTAAAACCCGGCTCAAAATATCAAAAATATTTTCTTTAGGCGAAAGAATGTATTCGTATAGTCTCTTTGGATTTTATTTACCGAATACACAACAAAGTATTCTGTCTTCTTCCGAAATGGAACGAACTGAAAATACGAATAATGTTTATTCAAGAACAAATACAAGTTCATTAAACGGAAAACAAGCGGATCCAAAGTACGCCGTTGGTATTGAAATGAGCTTTGCCGACAACGTTTCAGACTTGCTTGTATTGTTGCAAGTGACTAAAGGAAAAAGTGAACATATCGACGAAACGGTTTCGGAATATAAATACAGTTATCGTTACACTGACAGTATAAATAATAGCAATTCTAATAATTCCACTTTGTCTGCACATACCTATCGATCAGTGTTGGATCCGACATCAATAAATATTTCAGGATATTATCACCGGGCGCTATCATTGTTTGGAATACCTTCGGGAGGATTTATTTCGGTTAATGCTGAATATTTATATGGCGATATATCCCTTTCAACGAAAAGAAGGAATTATTCTTATTCTCGATACGGAAACTCTAACCCAACCGGCGATACGTCATTTACCGAAGCATCAGGGAATATAGAAAGCTCAAATTCAGGGATGCATTTGAGTGCGGGGGTGATCTCCGGTTTCGACTTGGAAGATTTAAAAGTGCAAACGGGATTAGTTCCTCAACTATTTTATTCGACCTCAACCAATGGCCAAATTGGGTATTATTTCTCAAACGAACAAACATTGACGAAGTATGACAATACTTATTACAAATATGAAATTCTCATTCCCTTGATGATTGAGTATTCGCCTTCAGAGTGGTGCACAATATTTTCCGGCATGAATACACGATATTCTATTTATACCAATGATTCCGAATATAAATCGCTTCCATTAACAACATTTTATGTTTCCTCTAGCGGCGGCACATCGAATCAATCTCTGACAACACAAAACAATGGAAGGTCATCAAATACCAATTATTATTCCAGTACATCCTTATTTTTTAATGCACAACTCCAGCATAGATCTGGATTGAAATTCCAATTCTCTTTCAAAGAGGATATTTCAAAATTTAAGGAATTAGGTCTCTCAATTTTGTATTTTTTCTAAATCATGGAAATTGTAATTCAGGAAATACCAGTTGAAACGTTATCCGATGGCGAAAAGCTTTTGAATAACTCAACAGTGCAACGCAAACCAGAATGGCTGAAAGCACGTGTTCCGGGCGGAGAAAGTTATTCCCGCCTGAAGAACATGATCGACGAGCGGAAGCTCCATACTGTCTGTGAAGAGGCGCGATGCCCGAATATGGGAGAGTGCTGGAACTCCGGTACGGCCACATTCATGATTCTTGGTGACACCTGTACACGCAGTTGCGGATTTTGTAATGTGAAGACAGGGAAAATGCACATTGTTGATGATGATGAGCCGCGCCGCGTTGGTGAAGCTGTCGCATTGATGAAACTTCGTCATGCCGTCATCACTTCGGTGAACCGTGATGAATTGTTCGACGGGGGTGCGCATATTTTTGCCAGCACGATTCAGGAAATTCGCAAACGGCTTCCACTATGCAAAGTGGAAGTGCTTATTCCAGATTTTATGGGAAGCGAAGAGGCGCTGAATGTTGTTCTGAACGCTCAACCGGATGTATTGAATCATAATATTGAAACTGTCCCGCGGTTATACCGCACCGTTCGTCCGCAGGCGCATTATCATCGCACATTGGAATTGTTGGAGCGCGCAAAACACCGCGGCTTCACAACAAAGACCGGCATTATGGTTGGACTCGGAGAAACACCGAAAGAAGTGATCGAACTTATGGCTGATCTTCGTGCTGTGGAGTGTGATATTTTCACTATTGGTCAGTATTTGCAGCCGACGAAAAATCATTTGCCGGTAGACCGATATGTTCATCCGGACGAATTTGCAATGTTTCGCGTGAAAGGAATGGAAATGGGTTTCAAGCATGTTCAATCAAGTCCGCTCACGCGCAGTTCTTATCATGCGGAGCAACACGTTTAATTGTTTTACTATATCATCGTATATTATCCTAGGATACATAAAGAATGAAAGAAGAAAAGAAAAAGGCAAAACTAGCTCGTTGGGTAGATCTCAACCTGTCGAATGAAAAATTGATTAAAATGTACCGCGATATGCTGCACATCCGTCGGTTTGAAGAACGCGCTGCTCAGGAATATGGCAAAGGAAAGATCGGCGGTTTCTGTCATTTATATATCGGACAGGAAGCAACCGGCGTCGGTGCAATTTCTGCATTGCGTGAAGATGATTTTATTTATACCGCTTATCGCGATCACGGTCTTGCACTTGCCCGCGGAATGGAATCCAAAGGCTGTATGGCGGAACTGTTTGGAAAAGCGACTGGTGTCTCGAAAGGGATCGGCGGATCGATGCATTTTTATGATTTGGCGAAAGGATTTATGGGCGGTTGGGGAATTGTGGGTGGTCATCCGCCGCTTGCGGCCGGATCTGCGTTTGCGACAAAGTATCAAGGAAGAGATTCTGTAACGATCTGTTTTATGGGTGAAGCTTCAACAAACCAGGGAGTGTTCCATGAAACATTGAACATGGCACAACTCTGGAAATTACCGGTAATCTTCATCTGCGAAAATAACGGATACGGTATGGGAACGGCAATCTCACGTGCCATGGCAGGCGAACATTTGTTCGAAAAAGCAGCCGGTTATGAAATGGCGCGCGGAGCGGTGAATGGAATGGATGTAATTGAAATGTACCGTGAAATGAGTGTTGCAATTAACCGTGCACGAACGGAAATGCTTCCCACGTTCATTGAAGCACGAACCTATCGGTATCGCGGACATTCGATGTCCGATCCGGGACAATATCGGACTAAAGAAGAGATTGAAGAATATAAAAAACGGGACCCGGTTGAAACATTCGGAAAAGAACTGATCGCTGAAGGAATTTTAAAAGAAACCGATCTGGAAGCGATGGATGAGTTGATCAAACAAGAAGTCCAGGAGGCAGTAGAATTTGCCGATGCAAGCCCACAACCTTCACTGGATGTGCTCCACAATAACATCTACGCATAATTGAAGCGTTCCGGTTCACAATGTTTCGGTGCTGGAACAAATATTGAAAAAGGAAAATTAAACGATGGCAGTTTTACAGATACGAGAAGCAATTAATCAGGCGATAGCCGAAGAAATGGAACGCGATCCCGGAGTATTCATTATGGGCGAAGAAGTTGCTCAATATAATGGAGCGTACAAAGTTACTCAGGGATTGTGGAAAAAATACGGCGACAAACGCGTGATCGATACTCCGATTACGGAAGCAGGTTTTGCCGGAATCGGAATAGGCGCGGCAATGACTGGTATCGGTGTTCGCCCGATCGTGGAAATGATGACATGGAATTTTGCAATCCTTGCATTCGATCAAATTATGAACCACGCTGCAAAAGCGCGGTATATGTCTTCCGGACAGTTTAAGGTGCCGATCGTTTTCCGTGGACCGAACGGTCCGGCGCACATGTTGGGCGCGCAACATTCACAAGCGTTGGAATCAATGGTTGCACATGTTCCTGGGTTGATCGTTATGACTCCGTCGACACCGTATGATGCAAAAGGAATGTTAAAAGCGGCAATCCGCGATGACAATCCTGTGATCTTCATGGAAAGTGAATTGATGTACGGAATCAAGGGGGAAGTACCGGACGAAGAATATCTCATTCCGATCGGAAAAGGGGATATTAAACGTGATGGCAGCGATGTGACGATTATCGCTTGGACGAAAATGGTTGCAGTGGCATTAAAAGCCGCGGAAGAACTTCAAAAAGAAGGCATCAATGCAGAGGTAATTGACCCCCGCACAATCCGGCCGTTGGATGAAGAACTCATTCTTGAGTCGGTACGAAAAACAAACCGCTGCGTGATCGTGGAAGATTCCTGGCCGTTCGCCAGTGTTGGCACCGAAATCGCACACCGGATCCATACCAAAGCGTTCGATGATCTCGATGCGCCGGTGGAAAAGATCAACGCAGCGGACATTCCGATGCCGTATGCGGAGAATCTTGAACATGAAGCAATGCCGAATGCAGAAAAAGTAATTACTGCAGTGAAGAAAGTAATGTATCGATAAATTGTACGTCGAAGTTCCGCTTCGACCTATTGAATAATAAGGAAGACTATGGCAACCAAAATGTTAATGCCAAAACTTAGTGATACCATGGAAGAGGGTGTCATCTTGAAATGGCGAAAAAAAGAAGGTGAATCAATCAAGTCCGGCGATATTCTTGCTGACATTCAGTCCGACAAGGCGGATATGGAACAGGAAGCTTATGACTCTGGTGTGATCCTGAAATTATTTGCAAAAGAAGGTGAAGGCGTAAAAGTTGGTGCTCCATTGGTCATTATTGGAAAAGCAGGAGAAGATATTGCAGCGCTTCTTGTGGAATCCACACCGGCTGCTGCACCAAAACAGGAATCAGCTCCGGTTGTAAACGCTCCTTCGGTTGCACCGGTGTATGTCCCGACACCCGCTCCCGCTCCGATTATCAATACCGATGCACGCGTAAAAGCATCGCCGCTCGCCAAAAAGATCGCTCAGGAAAAAAATATCGACCTTCGCACAATCGCAGGCAGCGGACCATTTGGTAGAATCGTGAAGGCGGATGTTGAAAGTAAGAGCGGCTCATCCATGCCACGCAAAGTTCTTGCTCCGTTGCAAACGAAAGAGATTCCTCTTTCTATGATGCGCAAAACCATTGCAAAACGTTTGCTGGAAAGCAAAAGCACAATTCCGCATTTCTATCTGACGATTGAAATGAATATGAAGCGTGCGATGGATTTCCGCGCATCGTTTAACGACGCAACCGGTACGAAGATCAGTTATAATGACATTGTTATGAAAGCTGTTGCATTGGCGCTTCGAGAAAATGAGAAAGCGAACAGTTCATTCTATCCGGACAAAATCGTACAACATGGGCGTATCGATGTCAGCGTAGCTGTTGCTGTGGACGAAGGGCTGATCACACCAATTCTCCGTAACACAGATCAAAAGACCTTGCTGGAGATCTCTGCTGAAACAAAAGAACTAGCGAAACGCGCACGTGAAGGAAAATTAAAACCGGAAGAGTTTACGAACGGTACGTTCACGGTTAGCAATTTGGGAATGTATGATATCGAAAACTTTGCCGCCATCATCAATCCGCCGGAGGGGGCAATTCTGGCTATCGGTTCGATTATTGAAAAGCCGGTGGTGGAGAACGGACAGATCGTCGTCGGTCATACAATGAAGGTCACCTTGTCCTGTGATCACCGGGTAGTTGACGGTGCCATTGGAGCACAATTCCTGCAATCTTTCAAAAAATTCATGGAAAATCCCCTCTTGCTCGTTATTTGATCAGTTCATAAAAAATAATGTGAACGCCATTTCGTTTTTTCGGTCGAAATGGCGTTTTTTTTGTACCGCGTCCTACCTCTGCATTCTATTGACAATCCAGTAGGAACTTCTTAACATAACCTACCTTTTTTTCAAAAAGTACCATTCACTGTTAAGGAGCAAATATGTCTCGTATAGTCAGAGGTGGTCTCATCCAGTGTTCCATCGCCACAACCAACGATCAGCCGATCGTCAAGATCAAACAAGCAATGATCGACAAGCATATCCCGATAATTGAGAAGGCAGGGAAAGAAGGAGTGCAGATCCTTTGTCTTCAAGAAGTCTTCAACGGTCCATATTTTTGCGCGGAACAAAAAACAAAATGGTATGAAATGACGGAACGTATCCCGGACGGACCGACGGTGAAACTGATGCAGAAGTATGCGAAGAAATATAAGATGGTCATGATTGTCCCGATCTATGAAATCGAAATGGAAGGAGTTTATTACAACACCGCCGCGGTAATCGATGCGGACGGCACATATCTCGGCAAATACCGCAAACATCATATCCCGCAAGTAGAACCGGGATTTTGGGAAAAATTTTATTTTAAGCCCGGAAATCTCGGATTCCCCGTCTTTAAAACGAAATACGCGGATATTGGAGTCTATATCTGTTATGACAGGCACTTTCCTGAAGGAGCGCGTATTCTTGGACTGAACGGCGCAGAGATTGTTTTTAATCCTTCTGCAACTGTTGCCGGACTCTCGGAATATCTCTGGGAGCTGGAACAACCCGCACACGCTGTTGCGAATGGATATTTTATCGGCGCTATCAATCGTGTCGGGACGGAAGAACCGTGGAAGATCGGCGAATTTTACGGCAAGAGTTATTTTTGCTCACCGCGCGGGAAAATCCTGAAACAGGCAAGCCGCGATAAAGATGAACTTGTCATCTGTGATTTGGATATGAAAATGATTCAGGAAGTCCGTTCTGTCTGGCAATTTTATCGCGACCGCCGCCCGGAAGCGTACGGAAAGATTACAGAGTTGAAAGACTAACCAAAAAATGATTCATGGTTTCATGTTTCAAGATTCAAGTCACACGAATATATCCTGAAACATGAAACTTGAGTCCTGCGACATTAAAGTCTATATCACTTAAGGAATTTAATCCGATGTCCGAAAAATTAACTTCACAAGAAGTAGTCGAGATCACTGCAAAACACACCTACGGAACCTGGCGCAAACAAAAGGGATGGACTCCGCTTCATGTTGTGGACGGAGAAGGATGTTTCTTTATTGATGCCAACGGCAAGCGCTACCTCGATTTTTCATCGCAGCTGATGTGCCTCCATCTTGGTTATAAGAACCAGGCTGTAATCAAAGCGATTGAAGAACAAGCGAGATCAATGGCATACATCGCACCGGGATTCGCCACGGATGTCCGCGCTGAATTAAGTATGCTCCTGCTCGAAGTGCTTCCGAAAGGGTTGGAGAAATTCTTTTTCACCACATCCGGGACCGAAGCAAACGAAGCAGCTTTTAAGATTGCACGGATGTATACCGGAAAGACAAAGATCATAGCACGTTACCGTTCATACCACGGTTCTACGATGGGATCGATCGCCGCAACAGGCGATCCACGTCGGTGGGCGATGGAGCCGGCCGGAAAAATTCCCGGTGTGATCTTCTCCCCCGAAGTAAATTGTTTTGATTGCCCGATCAAACATACGTACCCCGAATGCGGAATTGCCTGTGCTGATTATCTTGAACATATCATCATCAACGAAGGAGATGTCGCCGCCGTAATGATGGAACCGGTTGTTGGAACGAATGGTATCTTGATCCCTCCGAAGGAATATTTTCCGAAGATCAGGGAGATCTGTGACAAACATAATGTACTGCTCATCGCTGATGAGGTCATGACCGGCTGGGGCAGGACCGGCAAATGGTTTGCCATGGATCATTGGGGAGTTGTTCCCGATATTCTTGTCACTGCGAAAGGGATAACGACTGCTTACATGCCGCTGGGATTATGCGCAACGAGCAAAACAATTGCGGAATATTTTGACGATCATTTCTTCTCACACGGACATACCTACGAAGCCCACCCGCTCACGCTCGCTCCAGCTATCGCATCGATCAATGAATTCAAACGGATGGATTTGATCAATCGTTCCGCAGAAATGGGAGAGTATCTCGGCCAAAAGCTCAAAACGCTCAGTACAAAACATCCTTCAATAGCGGATGTCCGCGGACTTGGACTGTTTTGGGCTGTTGAACTATTGAAGAACAAAAAGAATAAAACATACTTCAATACTTATAAGGATAAAGTAGGCGGTGTGCAAACCGTCGTGGAAAAAGTGGCAGCACAAATGATGAAGAATGGTGTCTATCTTCAGGCATGGGTGAGTCATTTTGTTATTGCTCCACCGTTGATCATAACAAGAGAAGAGCTCGACAGCGGTCTTGCAGTGTTCGATGAAGCGTTAAAGATTGCGGATGAGCTTGTAGAAGGTTAAGGGTTTATGGTTTAAGGTTAATGAATTCATGGACACGGAAAGTGGTTATAAAAAATTACAAGTATATATTCTTTCACATGAATTAGGTGTCAAGGTTCATGAAATGAGTTTGAATCTTCCTAAGTTTGAAATATATGAAGAGGGAAGTCAAATTAGAAGAAGTGCAAAATCTGTTTCTTCAAATATAGTTGAAGGCTATTCGTTGCGTAAATATAAAAATGAATATCTACATTATCTTTATCGAGCTCATGGTTCAAGTGAGGAAACTACAGAACACCTTCGGTATCTTTTCAAAACAAAATCTTTGACTGACGAGAAACTTTATGAGCAATTAGCCAATGAGTATAAAAAACTAAATGGAATGTTGTTTAACTATATTCGATTTGTCGAAAAAAATTATGATACACCAACGTTCTTAAAAGAACCCAAAAATAGATTTCAGATCCTTAAACCCTGAACCTTAAACCTTTCACCGGTGTTTCTATGAACAACCTCGTCCCAAAACTTTCTCAAAAACAGTATGAGAAGAATTTTTCCGAACTCAAGCCAGCGTTAACGGATATTGCGGCTCTTGCAGAAGCCAACCGTTGTCTCTATTGTTTCGATTCACCCTGCATGACTGCCTGCCCTACACACATCGATATCTCCACATTTATTCGAAAGATTACTACCGATAACCTGAAAGGATCGGCACGGACGATCCTTTCCTCCAATTGGGTAGCAATAACGTGCGCTAAAGCATGTCCGGTAGATGTTCTCTGCGAAGGCGCGTGTGTATACAATGTAAAAGGGGAGAAGCCGATACAGATCGGGAAACTTCAGCGCCAT
>JALNZH010000121.1 GCA_023229405.1 Bacteroidota bacterium | reverse complement strand
CTATGAGATGTCTTTCGGTAGTGTTGCATCTCGAAATTATACTAAAGTCTTCGCCTAAAGGCGAGGGTTTTTCTCCCATTCCCCGATGGGGACAATAAATCATAAAAGAGAAAAACTTATTCCTTCTTTTCTTGACGGGGTTCCGAAGGAATGCCGACATGGTAGAAAGATTTGGTCGGCACAAGAAAAGAAGCAAAAGAATCCCTTGCGAAATGTAACGCGCTCGCTGAATCCCGTTCGCACTTGCCTGTAGATGGAAAAAAACGCCATCAAAAGTCCCTTCATGATTTCAGACCCCCCTCTGTATCTCCACCTTGGTAGGGGAGAAAAAGCTCGCTCAATCCTCCTATATTTCACTCCCTCCCACATCTCATCCAACACTGTAAGAAATATGGGGGAGGGCTTACTTTTCTCAACATAACATATCTTCCATACATCCACTTGTTTCGATAAATTTTTGTCAATACTGATGTTAAGCAAAAAGGTAAAAATGGTTCGACGCGGCGCAGAAACAGCGGTCATCCTGGGCAAATCCTTTGCTGTTTGTTCCGAAGGAATCCCTGTGGGAAAGGATGCGTCTCCCGATAGGGATGCCTTCGGCAGAAGAATGACGTAACTATCTTAGCCTGCGCCTTGCTCACCATGACCGTTTTTCTTGTTTTGCGTAACGTGAGTCAATAAGGCTTTTATTTTAGACAGCGATGATTTGATATTTGCATTTTGGAACTTGATTATCTGATAATTTGAGAATTGATCAATACAGCTTTTGTAGTTCTGCATTCCTGAAATAATGTTTTACGATCTCTTCCGACGCATACCCTTTTACTGCCATCACGGCGGCGCCGATCTGACATAATCCCACTCCATGTCCCCAGCCACCTCCGCGAAGAATAAACCTATCCTTCTCATGCTGAATATCGAACGCGGAACTGTAGAGATGCGACGGTGACAACCAGCGACGGATCTCCAATTCCTTGCCGACAATCAGCGTCTTCTTCGTCCCTTCAATTTTCAACCGGGTGATCCTGCCGGAGGGACCTCGCTGTACGGGAATAAGCCGTTGCACCGTACCAAAATCGATCCCCGATTTTTTTGCGATCAATTCCGAGAGCTCTTTGGTGCTGTATGTAACACTCCACCGGAAAAAATCAGTCGTTTCCTGATCGAATGACGGAAGGATTTGCCGAAGAATATTTCCATCCGTTGTATTACAAAACGCTTCCGGCGATGAAAGAATCCATTGTTTCGCTTCCTGTTCCGTTTGGAGAGGGGCATACGCGTGTGTTGCAGAACAAGGAACTGGTTGAAGATAGTCGAACGGTGTCTCCGACCATGTGGTATGGAACGGTTCCGAGATTCCTCCGCACGATTTGGAGAATCGTGCATCGCAAATTTCATTATTGTGTACAAGGAATGTTCCGCGCGTCTGGCGGATCGCTTCCTGCGCTGCATTGGAAATATCTTTGGTAATTCCCTGATACCGCTGGCAATGATCATCTGCACAGACATCAAAGATTTCGTGATCCTCTCTATCGTAATATCGAACCAATTCCTCCTCTGACCGCCTGGTCCGCTGCGACGGTATGCCGAGCGTAGAGAATTTTTTCTTCATTTCAAGCATTGCCACCAGCCAGCTCCGTGAGGTGATCGCATGGGCTTTTAATAGTTCCATCGGTGCACTGGCGCTCATTTCGGATGAGATGACACTCGCAAGATACTGTTCAACAGAAACTTCGTTGATCGCCGTGATGCCCTCTTCGCGGGCGATGAGCCGCAACGCACCTTGAAACGTCTGGTGTTCTTTCCGTTCCCAGTGGAAGTTAATTCCGAAAATTACATCATGCAGCGTAAACTCTCCTTCACCGACAGGCGTAAAGATAATCTGCATCCCCCGAAGCAATTCGATCTCTTTCCCGCCGTACAAAACAATCTCGCCATTCTTCATCATAGCGTGAAATTCGCCGCTGATAATAACGTCGTTGGCAATTTTGAATTTCGTGCGCAGCATACCGGTAATTGTAGGATACCGTTCGATCACACCGACTTTAATAACTGGTTCTGAGGAGATCATATCGATTCAATAATCCTTTGGATCGTTTCGCCGGGAACACTGACTTCCCGAAAAATGGAGGCGATCATTGTGCTGTCTGTTGTGCGAAAATCTTTTTCCATCGGCGTAACAATTAATCCACCAACATCGACTGCGGCAGGGCTAATCATTACTTTTTTTTCTCCTTCATGAAAGAATACGTTGGGACGGTGTTTGCTTCGTACAAACACAATGAGTTTCCATCTCCCTTCTGTATATGATCCGATGACATTCATCATCGGTTCTTCATTTGCTTTCATCGTGCGGCGCATTGCTGAGGTCAGGCGCAAAAACATCAATTCCATCTCCTGCACATTCGATCCTTCAAGAATGATTACGCTTCTGCCGTACTGTTTTAACGTGGAAACCGAAACACCGCCGATTGCCGATGCATATACCAAATGACTGGGCAGCTCCTGTTCCACTGGAATTCCGCCCGCCGGCGATGCCTGAAAATGCATATGATCAGGTGCAGAAGCACCGCATTTTGGTCCATTATAAAAGAGGGAATATGCGGGTGAAAGATCTTTAGCCAGTGCCAGAAAAACGAGAATCTGTTCTTCGATCGATTGAGGAATATGGTCGATGTGGGAAATGGTAAAATGCTCCCTAAAAATCGGCATCGGATTACAGAGCACAAGATACCGATCGCGATATAATACTCCTTGCTGTTCTTCCGGAAGGTTACCGACACAAAGAAAACACTTTCGTTCCTTAATCGATGCGGCATCCACTTTTGCACCGGTACTGACTACCCGCTTCGGATTATATTGCATGCGTACGGTGAATGTTCCGCAATCGACCGACCGCGTCTGGACATTTTGTAACGCTGCAACACCATCGGCAAGCATCGGCCATTGTTGTTGCTGTGCAGTATATAATTGAAGCGAGAGATCGTGAAGCGTGCTGTGTGTCTTGCTTGGAAAATGCGAAAAGGTTTTGTGTGAGAGCATCAGAAATTCTTTTTGATCTCGCGGTATCCAACGAAATGATTCACCGTGGTTTTCCCCATCTGGAACGGGGATTGTTCCACGAAGTTAAAACCGAGTTTTTTATACCATTCCAGTGATGGTACATTCTGTTCCATCACTCCTAACCAGACCTGCTGGAACGAATGCTCCTGCGCTTTTTTTTCCACGATCTTCAGCAATTCCGATCCAATCCCTCTTCCCTGAAATTCCGGAAGTACGTACAACGATTCCAGATAACATCGCTGGTGATCATGATTGATCTTCATCCGCGCATACCCAACAATATGGCCTTTCAATTCCGCCACAAAGCCGGTACTGTTTGAATCGTCGTACAATTGAGCAAAATTAATCTCGGAGTAATAATTATTGAAATACCACTGTATATCCGTAATGGGAATAAAATCAGCATACGACGCCAGCCACGTATTAAAAAGAACTTTCTGGATCTCATTCGTATCGTCCAGAGTCCATTCGCGAAATGTGGTTTTTATTGACATTTAGAATACGATTGTTGTGTCCATGGTAGTCGTTAGCGTCTGATAAATTTTAATAGTATATGCGCCGGAAGTTGGTACGTTGATGTCCATTGTATGTTTGAATGAACCGGTAACCTGAACACAGGTGATGTTCTTTTTCACTTTCCGATAAAGAGTAAGATGGATGTTGTTCGAAACTCTTTTTTCCTCCACTCGTGAAAAATTCCAACACGGAGTCGGAGTGGGACATGTTAGTGTAACGGTTGCCGTTTTATTCACCACCGTATCTACATGTAACGATTCCACTATTGCGATCGATTCTATGTATTCTTCATCGTCATCGTAAAAATTTTCGCAGCTGACGACAAAAATGATTGCCAAAATTGAAACGATGGTTTTCATCCAGGTACTACTTTTTCTTATTTAAAGCGATCCGGGCTCGCATTTCGATCGTCCGTATCTTGTCCTTATAATAATCGTTTCGATTGACCTTTTCAATAGGGAGCGCAGCATCGGTATTTCCCTCCCAGCGGCGGCAGTTATAGATGGAGGTATACACCCGACCGATCTGATACTGGCGCGAAATACGGATCGCCGCTGCATAATCCTCTCCATAGCTGGTATTCGGCAGCAAAATCTCCCTCACCACCGGAGTGTAAAATGCTCGCGGTGCTCCCAATCCGTTGATACGCAATGCGTTATTCCGTCCGTTCGCCGGCGTCCATTCTTTATGATCAATCAATCCGGGAGGAATCGGTTCCAGATTTGCATCCACAAGCGTGTACGATCCGATCACCATTGCCACTCCTTCTTTGCGGAAGACGTTGACAATAGTCTGCAACGTATCGTTACCCGAATAAAGATCGTCAGAATCCAATTGAACAGCATATTTTCCACAGAATTCCGAAAGCACTGCTTCATTCCAGCATCCGCCGATACCGAGATCCTGCCGCTTCGGAATGATATGTTTTATCCGCTGATCGTTCTTTGCAAGTTCACGCAACATAGCGGTCGTATTGTCCGTGGAATGATTGTCCACCACAATAACGTTGAAGGTAAAATCGGGTTTCTGCGAAAGGACGCTGTGTACCGCTTCACCAACCGTTTTTTCACGGTTCCTGACCGGAATGATGACGCTTGCCTCCACCGGAAACAATTGCGAGGATTTGGGCACTTTGGCGAATTTCGGTTTAAGGTATGCTCCAATATTTTTCAAGTAAGAAGTCGCCACACGTTCATTCTCTTTCTGCACAGAAATATTACGGGGGTCCACATAATCGAACATCCTCTCCCCGCTAATTCTTATATCGGATTCCGTTTTTGTATAGAGAAATTCCTGATTATGGAAAATCTCATGATCGATGGACACCTTCAATCGCAAATCGTAGAGACCAGCACGTTCCACCTTATCGATCTTACCGTATCGCTTTATCGCTTTTTTGATCGCCGATACCGAAAAGAACATCACCGCACCAAAATCGAAATTATCCCGAATACTCCCCAGTTGATAATCGATTACAGGATGCTCTAACCGCTTCCCTTCTTTAATTTCATAAAAATCGGCGTAGACCATTCCCGCATTAGTATCCCTGGCAATGTGAATTAACCGTTCTAACGCCACTTGGTTCAGTGTAATAGATTGAGCCTGACTAATAAATAAAAGGAAATTGCTCGAGATTTTATTTATGATCGCATTAAGTGTTTTACCGGAAGTCAGTGAATCCACTTTAATTCCTGCACATTTGTGCTGTGTTCCGAGATATGTCCCGTCATGAGCAATAATTATTTTTTTGACAAGGGGTGATTGTACGAACTGCTGCAGGGTGGCTTCAAAATAATGTTCAGGACTGAAGGGCAGAACAACGGTGATCATAAACACTAATTTCCTTGAGTGAATAATTCAAAAATAAAATTTTCCGCTAGCAATGTAAAAAGAAGAAGAAGGGAAAGCAAACCTAAATACTTGACATTTCCTGCGAATTTGATAATATAAAGGGAGGAATCCATGAATAGTAGGAGGAAGAGTATGCCGGAACTGGATCTGAAGGAATTTGAAAAAAATATCGTCGTCCGCACAATCACGATTGACGATTACGAGAAAATCACTGCGCTGCAGGAGCTCTGCTTTCCAGGAATGAAAACCTGGATGAGGGAACAAATGGAATGTCAAATTTCCATCTTCCCTGAAGGACAGATTTGCATCGAATACGAAGGTAAGATCGTCGCATCCTCCAGCAGTCTCATCCTGGATTTTTCACTCTATTCTGAATGGCACAGTTGGAAAGAAATTGCAGACAACGGGTATATCCGAAATCATAATGCCGAAGGAAATACGCTTTACGGTATTGAGATTATGGTAAATCCGGAATATCGGGGCATGCGTCTTGCGCGCCGGCTGTATGATGCGCGCAAATCGATCGCCACGAAATATAATCTGATGAGAATCATTCTAGGAGGAAGGATTCCCGGATATGAAAATTATGCAACCAAAATGACGGCGAGAGAGTATGTCGGCAAGGTGATCAACAAATCGCTGTTCGATCCCGTGCTCACCGCGCAGTTGGCAAATGGTTTTGTGTTGAAACGATTGCTGCAGCATTATATGGTTTCCGATTCGGCGTCAAAAGGTTACGCTACCTTTTTGGAATGGACGAATCTTGATTATGTTCCGGACACTTCCCGGATTTTTATGCCGGTTGAATCTGCGCGCGTCTGTGCGGTGCAATATCAAATGCGCATGGTGAAAGATTTTGAAGATTTTGCAAAACAATGCGAATATTTTATTGACGTCGGCGCCGATTACCGAAGTGATTTTATTTTATTTCCCGAAATTTTTACCACGCAATTGCTCTCCTTTATGCCAAAAGACCGTCCGGAAGTCTCCGTCCGACGTCTCTCCGAATTTACACCGAAATATCTTGAACTGTTTCATTCATTATCGGTGAAATATAATGTGAATATTATCGGAGGGTCGCATTTTACTGTTGAAGACGACAGTCTCTACAACATTGCGTATTTGTTTCGCCGGGATGGAACAATCGGAAAACAGTATAAACTTCACATTACACCAAATGAACGCAGATGGTGGGGAGTAAAACCAGGAAGCTCTCTGGAGATCTTTGATACGGACAAAGGAAGGATCTCAATCCAAATCTGCTACGACGTGGAATTCCCGGAATTGAGCAGAATAGCCGTTGAAAGTGGGGCACAATTAGTTTTTGTACCATTCTGTACAGACGAACGGAATGCTTATCTGCGCGTACGCTATTGCGCCCAGGCACGGTGTATCGAAAATCATATCTATGTGGCCATCGCCGGCGGCGTCGGGAATCTGCCGTCGGTGGAAAATCTCGATGTCCATTATGCACAATCTGCTATCTTCACACCGTCCGACATTCCATTCACTCGCGATGCCATTCAATCCGAAGCAACGCCGAACACGGAAATGGTGATTGTTGATGATGTTGACTTGGAATTACTGAAACGTCATCGTCAAAGCGGAAGTGTGCTGAACTGGCTGGATCGCAGAAAAGATTTGTATGAGATTCGCTATCGCGGTGGAAACAGCGTAACTGTATTATAACTGTTTCAATCTCCTTGAACAAGCTAAAATGAATGCACCGTTGCGATGCTGAAGATTTTTTTGCTGAAATTGGATTTTTATTTCATCAAATGTTTGAAACATGGTAGGACTCGAATTAACGGCTCCTTGACATGTGGCAAAAAAACGGGAGAAGGTGAAAAGACCGAACTCCCGTTTCATACATTCCTCACCAACTATTTCTTTAACATTGTAAAGACCAGCTGTCCTTCTCCCTGCAACCCGAGTTGAAGTGCATCTCCTTCATTGAATTCTCCCGACAAAATTTTCGACGAAAGTGTGTCGATAATATGTTTTTGGATCGTCCGTTTTAATGGACGGGCGCCGTAACTCGGATCATATCCGAGACGGGAAATCCACTCTTTCGCATCGTCCGTAACAACAAGTGTCATCTCCTTCTTCGCCAGCAGTTCATCCACTCGTCGAAGCTGAATGTTGATTACGCTCGCAATGTCGGAACGGGTGAGCGGTTTGAAGAGAATCACCTCATCTACCCGATTCAAAAACTCCGGACGAATCGTCTGTCGCAGCAATTGATTCAGCTCGGAACGCAAGTCGCCGACGAATCCATTCCAGTCATCATCGCTTTGCATTTCTCCCATGCGTTCTTGTATCAGCTGTGACCCAAGATTAGATGTCATGATTACGATGGTATTCTTGAAATTCACTGTCCGTCCGCGCGAATCAGTCAGCCGACCGTCGTCCAACAACTGGAGAAGAACATTAAATACTTCCGGATGAGCTTTTTCAATCTCGTCCAGCAATACAACGGAATACGGTTTTCTCCGGACTGCTTCCGTCAATTGTCCTCCCTCCTCGTATCCGACATATCCCGGAGGAGCGCCGATCAGACGGGAAACTGAAAATTTCTCCATGTACTCACTCATATCGATGCGAACCATCGCGTTCTCATCATTAAAGAGTAATTCCGCCAGGGAACGGGCAAGTTCGGTTTTTCCCACTCCGGTGGTGCCGAGAAAAATAAATGACCCGATCGGACGCTTCTCATCCTGTAATCCTGCCCGGCTGCGGCGGATCGCATCGGCAACCGCTTTTACCGCTTCTTCCTGATTTACCATCCGGTTGTGAATTCGATCTTCCAGGTGGAGAAGTTTCGACCGTTCGCTTTCCAACATCCGTGTCACCGGTATGCCAGTCCATTTCGATACAATCTCGGCAATGTCTTCTGCATCCACCTCTTCCTTCAGCATCTTTTGATGCTTTTGGATTTCAGAGAGTTTCTGCGTTGCTTCCTTCAATTTTTTATCCAGGTTCGCCAGCACACCATACCGCAACTCGGCCACTTTACCGAGATCTCCTTCACGCTCTTTTTTGTCCGCTTCAATTCGGACATTTTCAATTTCTTCCTTCATCGTGCGGATGGATTGGATCAGGTTCTTCTCGTTTTCCCAATGTGCGCGCAGTTCACTTCGTTTCTGATTTAACTCTGCGAGATCTTTTTCAATCTCTTGAATGTGCGTTGAAATTGCCTGCCGGTCCGTTTCGTCAGCATATTCTGCGGTAAGTTCGCGTTTCACCGCTTCACGTTCAATCTCTAACTGTTTCACTTTGCGTTCGATATCGTCTAGCTCTTCCGGCATCGAATCGATTTCAATCCGCAGCTTAGACGCCGCTTCATCCACAAGATCAATCGCTTTATCGGGAAGGAATCGGTCCGAAATGTATCGATGACTTAACTGTGCAGCGGCCACAATAGCGCCATCAGTTATACGGACACCGTGATGCACTTCATACCGTTCGGAAAGACCGCGCAGAATGGAAATTGTATCTTCCACAGACGGCTCATCCACACGTACCGGTTGGAACCGCCGTTCCAACGCAGGATCTTTTTCAACATATTTCCTGTACTCGTCCAGCGTCGTCGCACCGATCGCACGGAGGTCACCCCGGGCAAGTGCTGGTTTAAGCATATTAGCAGCATCCACCGCACCCTGTGCGGCGCCGGCGCCGACAAGTGTGTGCAGTTCATCGATAAATAAAATAATCTCTCCGTTTGAATTTTCCACTTCTTTCAGCACCGCTTTCAACCGCTCTTCAAATTGTCCGCGAAAACTTGCTCCAGCGATCAACGCCGCCATATCCAGTGCGATGATCCGCTTCGATTTCAAATTCTCCGGCACATCACCGGAGACTATCCTATATGCCAAACCTTCGGCAATTGCAGTTTTCCCTACTCCTGGTTCGCCTATGAGCACCGGATTGTTTTTCGTTCGGCGTGAGAGCACCTGAAGTACACGACGGATTTCGTCTTCCCGTCCAATCACCGGATCAAGCTTTCCTTTGCGCGCAAGATCGTTCAGATCGCGTCCGAATTTTTCCAGCGATTGATATTTATCTTCTGGATTTTGATCGGTCACACTTTGGGTTCCGCGCACTTCCTTTAATGCTTTTAGCAACCCATCTTTTGTCACGCCTTGATCCAACAGAAGTTTTACTCCGTTATTTTCTTTATGATCCAATAGCGCAAGCAACAGATGTTCGGTACTGATATATTCATCCTTCAGATTTTCCGCTTCCTTTTGCGCTTGTTCAAAAACTTTCTGCAACGAAGTTGAAGGATATTGTTGCGCACCGGTTACCTTGGGTAGTTTTTGAATGACATCGTTGATCTTTATTTTTATGTAATTAACGTTC
>JALNZH010000120.1 GCA_023229405.1 Bacteroidota bacterium | reverse complement strand
GGGCGGAGAACGTTATCCGCGTGGTGGTAGATAATACGTTGAATTACCGGAATACGTTCCCTACGCGTTCACAGGTTAGCGGCTGGAAAAATTACAATGGAATCATCAGAGATATTTTTATTGAGGCAACTCCCAAATTATGGATCGACGATCTGAATGTGACCGTTGAAGCAATTGAACCGAAAGCAGTGAAACTACTGGTGACGACAAAACTCTCCGCAAAAGAACTTCAGGATCTTCCTCAGTTGGCGGTGAAATCGTTCCAACTCTCTGCGGAAATTACCGAGGTGTCTAGTGGAGTGGTTATCGGAAAACCGGTCGTGGTTGGAGTGACACCGATCTTGAATAACGAAGTAACGGCGCAGATTTCCATCTCACTTCCCAATGCAAAATTATGGTCCCCTGATACACCCGAACTGTACACCGTAAAAGTATCGTTGCTTGCTGTTGAAGGAAAGAAAGATTCCGTCATCGATGCATCGAGTGTCAGTACCGGTATCCGGACTTTTACCAAGGATAAAAATATTTTACTCTTCAACGGTGCACCTATCACGTTGCGCGGAATTGTCTGGATCGAAGATTCGGAGCGATACGGGAGCGCCGTGACGTATGAAGAGATGGAGCGTGATGTCGCACTGATAAAAAATCTCGGCGCCAATGTGGTGCGGATCGGTTTTCATCCTCCGCATCCGTTTTTTCTGCAATTGTGTGATCGGTACGGATTGTTGGCGATGGTGGAAATTCCCAATTATGAAATTCCTGCATCGGTCATCGAAGAAGAACAGTACGGCACACTTGTAACCAATGCGTTGAAGGAAACGATCGAACGGAACAAATACAATCCTTCCGTGATTGCCTGGGGATTGGGTGAGGGTTCCGGATATGATGCAGAGATTGCAAGCAGCATACTTACGCAGCTGCATCGAACGGCAAAATCGATGGATGACCGTCTGACGTATGTTGTCGTGCGGAATCCCGTTGAAAAAGCTTCTTCCGTAGCAGATATCGCAGCGATCAGTTTCCCGCCGACTAATGTAAAAACATTCCGGTCTCGACTGACGGCATTTAAAGAAACGAATCCGAAAAAGCCAATCATCGTTGCAGGATACGGAATGCCGACAGAATCCGGGAACCGCAATGGTTACAGCGATCCGAATTCTCAGGAGGCGCAGGCACGATACTTGCAGCAGCGGTATGCGGTGATGAAAGATGCGAATATTGCCGGCACGTTAATCTTTGCGTTTAATGATTTTAGGAGTGACCGTCCGATTTTAACGACAAAACCTATCTTACCGGATGTGCATACTTCCGGTCTCGTTGAGATGGGACGTCAAAAAAAGGCCGGTTACGACATCATCCATTCGTTGTATCATGACCAAAAAATCTCTGCATTGCCTATCGGCACCTTCGTTCCGAATGCACCGTATGTGTATGTGGCTATCGGATTGGTGCTGTTGATTGTCGCAGCATGGATGTTGAACAGCAACCGCCGCTTTCGAGAAAGCGCGTGGCGCGCCATTTTCAAGTCATATAATTTTTTTGCAGACATTCGTGATCAATTCACCATTCCGTTGTTCCATACGACAATTACTGCGATCATTATCGCGATCACATTCTCCGTTATTTTTTCGAGCATTTTACATCATTTCCGGACAGATGCCGCATTGGATTATATACTGTCCCATCTGTTTTCCGATGATCTAAAACGTATCATTATTCGGATGTGCTGGGATCCGATTTTAAGTGTCAGTTATCTTACCGGCGTTATGGTAACCTGGTTCCTTGTTTTAACAGTTGGTATTCAGACGTTCGCGCTGATGGCACGAGTGAAAATTCGATTCTTCCATTCCTATTCAATCGCCATCTGGACTGCGTCACCCTGGGGATTTTTCATACCAGTGGGAATGATTCTCTACCGCGTTTTGGAAAGCGATCCGTACGTTCCCTGGGTACTTGCACTGGTGGTGTTTATGTGTGTGTGGGTATATATGAGAACACTCAAAGGAATTTCAGTGATCTATCATATTTATACACCAAAAATGTACATGATCGGATTGACAGTGATATTGGTATTCATCGGTGCCCTTTATGCCTATATAGACTACGCCTTCGCGTTTACAGCGTATGCCGATTTTTTTTCGGTCTCCATTCTTCCGTTTGTTCACTAATATTATCGTCGTAACGCATGTATCTTTCCAAATTAGAAGTTGTCGGCTTTAAATCGTTTGCAAATAAAGTGAACATCTCGTTCGACGTCGGTATGACCGCGATCGTCGGTCCGAACGGGTGCGGCAAGACGAATGTTGTTGACGCCATCCGCTGGGCACTAGGGGAGCAGAAACCAAGTCGCCTTCGCAGTGATAAGATGGAAGACGTTATCTTTAACGGCACGAAGAATCGCAAGCCACTTGGCATGGCGGACGTGTCCTTGACGATCGAGAATACCAAAGGGATCCTACCTTCTGAATATAAAGAAGTGGTGATCACTCGCCGCGTGTACCGCTCCGGTGAATCCGAATATTATCTGAACAAGACACTTTGCCGCTTAAAGGATATCAAAGATCTGTTCATGGATACAGGAATGGGGTCCGATGCATATTCCGTGATCGAGTTGAAGATGATCGAGACGATCCTCAGCGATAAGGCGGACGAGCGCCGCAGGTTGTTTGAAGAAGCTGCCGGTGTGACAAAATATAAAGTGCGCAGAAAAGAGACCTTTACGAAACTCGATCATGTGCAGGCCGATCTTGTGCGTGTGCAGGATATCGTGAAGGAAGTGCAGAAGGCGGTCAACTCGTTGGAGCGACAGGCAAATAAAGCCGAACAATTCAATCTTATCTCTCAGGAATTGCGGACCAAGGAAATTATCCTGCTTGAGAGAGAATACGATGATATCGTTCATTCAATCGATCCGTTGAAGGAAAAACTCCTCTCGGCAGTCGACGAAAAGAAAAAGATCAGCGCTGAACTTTCCTCGGAGGAAATTCTGTTGGATACGCTGCGTGATGAGCTGAGTACGCTGGAAGAGCGGCTGAACGAAGTGCAGATTGAGTTGAATGAACACCAACAAAAGATTAATCTTACCCAGCAGGCGCGTGTAAAGGCAAACGAGCGGACGATTTCGCTGAATGAATCGATTGACCGCTTCCTGAAGGAAAAAGAAGAGCTTCAGCATCAACTGCCGGAGTTGGAAACACGTGTAGGAGAATTGAAAATCGGCATTGAAAAAACGCATGCCGATGTACTTTCTTCAACTGCTCAGTATAATGAGAAAAAGGAAGAACTGGATACCTTTACTGCCGAACTGGAAAAGAAAAAAACGGATGTGAAGGCGAAGCAGGACGAAGTGATTGCGCTGCTACACCAAATCTCATCCAAACGGAACGATTACGAGCGCATAAAAGCACGGCTGGAAAATATCAACGGCCGGCTTGACTATTCCGGCGAAGAAAACGCCCTCTACACCACCGAGATCTCGAAAAATTCCGCCACTGTTGCCGATCTAACATCGCAGGACCGTGATTTTCGGAAAAAATTTGCAGAGGCAGAACTCGCTGCACTGAACGAAGAAACAAAGAAGTCGGAACTTCAACAGGATATTGAATCGCTACGCGACGGTGAATTCGAGGTCCGCTCTGCAATGGATCGGCGCCGTTCGCGTCTGGATTTCCTTAAAGGACTTGTAGAGAGTCATGAAGGCTTCACTGAAGGTGCCAAATATCTTATCGCGCATGACGATTGGAAAGATGTACTACAAACAACCGTGGCCGACGCTTTTTCATCCGAGGCAAAATACCGAATAGCCATTGAAGCTGCACTTGGTGATGTTGCGGGATACATTGTTGTCAATTCAATCGATGATGCGCATCGCGGTGTAGAGCTTCTGAAGAGTAATAATAAGGGACGTGCAACATTTGTTTGTTTGGAATCGATTCCACAGACGCCGGACGATGCACAGCTGGATATTATTGAAAGCGGCGTCATTGCCTGGGCAAATGAAACGGTAAAATGTGAGAAACGATTCTCCGGCTTGCGTGATTTTCTGTTGGCCGGAACGATCATCGTTGAAGATGTGCAGACGGCGACCAATCTGGTCCGCAAATACTTCTCACTGAAATGCGTCACGCTGGATGGAGAATTGGTGACCGGTTCCGGTATTTTGCGTGGTGGAAGCAACCGTGCAGAAGACGGCGGCATGCTAGGCAAAAAGACACAGATTGAAGAATTAGAAAAAGAAATCGCCTCATTGACATCACAGCAGGAAGCGATTCGAAAAGAGAGCGTTGAAAAGGAACGGATGCTGTCGTCGATCGATGTAAAATCTCTGTTCGATGCAGCGAAAAAGATTGAACAGCAGATGACCTCCGTAGAAATGCGGATTGCGCAGATCGAGTATGAGAAGAAACGCATGGCGGAGAATGTGCAGCGAAATGATGCGGAGAATACCCGTCTGAAGGATGAAGCGAACGCGCTGAATAACGAATTAAAAGCATTGCAACCGTCGATCACCGAGTTGGAGGAGAAAAAATCGGCAGCTGATCAGCAATCCGGCGCCACCGCCAGCGAACTGGAAACAATGGAAGTGATGTGGAATGAATTCTCCAAAGTGGCGACCGATGCGCAGCTGGAGATGATGCGTCTGGAGAACGAAGAAAAGAACTTCGCCCGAGAACTGGAATATATCAACGCCACCATTGCGAATATCCGGAATACGTTTGCACAGCGCGACGTGGATATTGAAAATGCGAACAGAGAAATTGAGCGGTTACAGGAGACACTGCTTTCCAATGCTAGTGAACTGGAAGGATTAGATGCAGAGTTGAAAGAAATCGTTGAGCGAAAGCGTGTAGCACAGACGGACTTTAACTCAAAAAGAAACCAGTCGCACGATATCGAATTAAAGCTGAAGGATGCCCGCCGTCAGCACGATACATCACTTTCCCGTTCCCACGAACTGGAAATGAAAATCTCGGAATTGACAATGAGGGCACAGAATCTTGTTTCCCGCGGGAAGGAAGAGTTTGATTACGTTGTCGAGGTGAAAGAATTTCCGGCAGATGAGCAGTATGATATTGAAGCCGCCCGTGAAGAGATCCGTGAGATGAAGGATAAGATCCGTTCGCTCGGAGCAGTGAACTTTGCGGCATTTGATGAATATAAGACTGAAAAAGAGCGGATGGATTTCATCACCGTGCAGCGTGACGATCTGATCGAATCTGAAAAGACGCTGATGCAGACAATCGAAGAAATCAACAATACGGCGCAGAAGGAATTCCTTAACACTTTTGAAAAGGTCCGCGAAAATTTTATTACGACGTTCAAAGGATTGTTTGACGAGGGAGACGAATGCGATCTTCGTCTTGAAGACGGAATCGATCCACTGGAAGCACGCATAGAGATTACGGCAAAACCACGTGGTAAACGTCCGACCTCCATTGACCTGCTCTCCGGAGGTGAAAAGACGTTGACGGCTATCGCGCTGCTCTTTGCAATCTATCTTGTGAAACCATCACCGTTCTGTATTTTGGACGAAGTGGACGCGCCGCTGGACGATTCAAACATCGACCGTTTCGCGCGTATCATCCGGAAATTCAGCGACAATACACAGTTCATCATCGTTACGCATAACAAGCGGACGATGGAAGCGGCGAACGCGATGTACGGCGTAACGATGGAAGAACAGGGTGTATCCAAACTTGTTTCCGTACGGTTCAACGAAAATAAAGTAGCGACGAATTAACGTCGAATGCGGTATGAACATGCGGCTAAGTGAAGATCATGCAGAAACCAATGACCTATACCGTCTTTTCCGATTTTGACGGAACCATTGCTGTTAACGATATTGGTGATGCAATGTTCCAGAAGTTCGGCGATCATGACATCTGTTCAAAGAGTTTTCATGATTATCGAAACGGTACGATTGATGCCCGTGACTGCTGGCGGCGTGGATTCTCAACGATGCCAACAGTAACAAAGGAAGCGTTTACGGACTTTGCGATGCAGCAGCCAGCCGATCAATATTTCCGGGTATTTGTTGAATTTTGCGAAAGACATCAGATTCCGGTGACCGTGTTGAGTGACGGTTACGATGCGTATATCGATCCGGTGTTGAAGCGGGAATTGCTGGAGCGGCTGACGAGGTTTACGAACAAGATACAGTTTCATCGAGACGGGACAGTTGAACCGCAGTTTCCGTATACCGATGCGGAATGTTCGCGGTGCGCAAACTGCAAACGGAATCATGTGCTTACCCGTTCCGGCGACGATCAGGTGATTGTATATATCGGTGATGGAATTTCGGACCGGTGCCCGGTGCAATATGCCGATGTGGTGTTTGCGAAGGATTCGCTGGTGACATATTGTGAAACTCAAAATATTACCTTCCATCGATTTGAAAATTTTTCGGATATCCTGAAGATTTTCCAACCAATGGTGGAACGATCTAAACCGCGCAAACGACGCACAGCGGAGCTTGCACGGAACAGCGTTTTTATGGGAGAATGAAAATGGATATTCGTCTGAAAATATTTGAACTGCGAAGTTATACGCCGATCCCGTTCCTGCTGGTGATGGTACTATATGCCGATCCGACCGTCGCAACACTAATTGCTGGATTTACTGTTGCACTTCTTGGGGAAGCAATCCGTTTCTGGGGTGTGTCGATTGCCGGAAGCGAAACGCGTACCACAGGTGTGATCGGTGCAACGAATTTGATAACGGATGGACCGTTCGGACATGTACGGAATCCGTTGTATGTGGGAAATATTCTGATGTATCTCGGTATTGCCATCATGTCCAATGCGCTTGTTCCGTATCTGGTTGCAGTAGTATTTGTTTGGTTTGCACTCCAATATCATTTGATAGTATTGCGTGAAGAAGAACATTTGCGAACGGCATTCGGTCCCGAATATGGAACATATTGTGAAAAGGTTCCGCGGTTTATTCCGCGTATCAGACGGTATGCCGGCGATCATGCGTTTCATCGTGAGCCAAATTTTTCCCGCGGCCTGAAGTCGGAAATGCGGACACTGCAAGGTTTTGCCGCGGTAATTGTCCTTATTCTCGTCCGATATTTTACGAGATAACATGAAACAGCGAGTGATGATGGTGGCGGGTGAGGCATCCGGAGACCTTCACGGTTCTGAGGTGGTGCGCGAACTGAAACGCAGGGTACCGCAGATAGAAGTCTTCGGTATCGGTGGTGACAAGATGAAGAAGGAAGGGATGGAGCTAATATACCATGTGCGGGAGATGTCGTTTATGGGATTTGTGGAAGTGGTGAAACATCTTCCCCTGATCCGTTCGGTAGAAAAAACGTTGGAACAGTTGTTGCAATTAAAAAAGCCCGATGTGGTGGTATTGATCGATTATCCAGGATTTAACCTCCGCTTTGCGCGAATTGTAAAGCGATACGGCATCAACGTTGTTTATTATATCAGTCCACAGGTTTGGGCCTGGAAAAAGGGACGCGTAAAAAAAATGGCGGGCTTGATTGATAAGATGCTGGTGGTGTTTCCGTTTGAAGTTCCGATCTATGAGCGTGAAGGAGTGCCGGTGCAGTTTGTCGGTCACCCGATTGTAGAAGAGATGCAGGCAGTGATGAGCCGAGAACAGTTTGCGCTGCAGTATTCACTACCTGTTAGAAAAAAAATTATTGCGGTAATTCCGGGGAGCAGAAGACAGGAGATCGAGAATCTTTTTTCGATTATGGTCCGTTCTGCTGCAGTACTGGCGGGGAAAGAAAAACAGATTGTTGTTGCGGTTGCACCGAATTTACCGTTGGAATTATATCAACAACAGCTGCCACCAGATATTGAGGTGACATTTATACAGCACGCGACACACGAAGTGATGAACTATGCCGAGTTTGCATTTGTCACCTCAGGTACGGCAACATTGGAAACAGCCTGTGTCGGAACACCGATGATCGTCGTGTATAGAACTTCTGCTGTTACGTATTGGATTGCGAGATTGGTTGTTAAGATTGAACATATTTCTCTGGTGAATATTGTCGCCGGGAAATCTGTTGTACCGGAAATGATTCAGGGCAATGTAACGGTAGATCGCCTTGTCGCGGAAGCAAAAAAGATTATTGATTCGCCGACACGCTATGCCGAAATGAAAAGAGCATTGAATGAAGTCCGTGAAAAACTCGGCGGCGTCGGTGCGTCGGCCCATGTTGCAGAAGCGATTCTGGCAGTATGAAAAAGCGGATGTTGACAATTGCACTGCGATGGATCTTGTGGCAGATCGCTTTATTGTGGGGAAAATCGTTACGCATCTCTAAAATAAATAACGGGGCATTTAACGGGTTACACGCCGATGGAAAAAACTACGTTGTTGCATTTTGGCATGGTTCGATGTTCGTGGGTTGGTTTGTACACCGGCCAAAGAACGGTAATTCGGTCTCGGCGCTGGTCAGTCAAAGTAATGATGGAGAATATTTGTCCATTGTACTGGAACAGTGGGGATATTCAATGATTCGTGGCTCTAGTCATATCGGCGGAAAAGAAGCGATGCAATTAATGGTAGACGCGCTTGCCGGCGGAAGTTCGCTGGCAATTACTCCGGACGGCCCACGCGGACCTCGGCACGAAATGAAGATGGGAGCTGTACGGGCGGCGCAAAAAGCATCCGTACCGTTGGTGCTGGCTGGTATTGTGGTTAAAAAAAAACGGTTATTGCACAGTTGGGACCGGTTTGAAGTACCTCTTCCGTTTTCAAAAGTGATTGTGAATTATAGCAATCCGATAATAGTGCCATCGGATTGTACCGGAGATCCGTTGGATGAACTCAAACTGGAAATGCAGCGAAAGCTATGGGAATTGACTGACGAAGCAGATCGAAAGCTGGAAAGCATAGGTCGCAATTTGTGAAACCGCATTGGATTTTATTTCCGTTCAGCATAGTGTACGGATTGGTTGTATGGCTGAGAAATCTGTTCTTTGAAATTGGTGTATTACATTCAGTGGATGTCGGCGTACCAGTAATTTCCATCGGCAATAATACTGCCGGTGGAACAGGGAAAACTCCTTTGGTAGTGGATGTCGTCAGAATTTTGATGGAAAGCGGAAAAAAACCGGCTGTGATCAGCCGAGGGTACGGAAGAGTAACTCATGGAACAATTGTTGTATGCAACGGGTCTGATCTTCTGGCGACTGCAGCTTCTGCAGGAGACGAACCGATTCAGATCGCTCGAATGACGGGCCACGCAATTGTTATTGTTGACGAAGACCGCGTGCGGGGCGCACGAAAAGCAATCAAAGATTTTGGTGCCGATGTTATTGTGCTCGACGACGGTTTCCAGCACCGGTATCTGCAGCGGACAAAAGATATTGTTCTGATCGATGCGCAACAACCGCCGTTTGAAACAATGATGATTCCCGCAGGATATCGCCGCGAATCGATGGGGAGTTTGAAGCGGGCGGATGCAATCATAGTGACAAAATCGGAAAGTGTTTCTGCTGCTGGTGTGTTGTTGAATGACAGGAGAATAGATTTCGAAGGGGAAAAATTTTCCAGCTCCTATCAGCCGGTTGGAATTAAGCACCTCTTCGGAGGAATCGAGCAGTCACTGGAGATACTTAAAGGGCGCACGGCGGTTGTGTTTTGCGGAATAGCAAAACCGGAAAGTTTTTTAAAACAACTGAACGCTTGCGGTGTGATTATACAATACAGTGAAGTGTTTCCGGATCATCACCGGTTTACCGATGCTGATATTTCGTCGGTTATTAATCGGTTCCAATCGTCATCAGCGGATTTTATCCTAACGACGGAAAAAGATGCGGCGCGGTTGGATGAATTTGAAGACCGATT
>JALNZH010000118.1 GCA_023229405.1 Bacteroidota bacterium | reverse complement strand
AACGGATGACATTCGATGATTCATGATTGCATTCTCCGTTGGATAAGCATTTGAATGATCGAGAATACAAGGATCACCGCAAACAATACAAATGCAATTGCCGCGGCGTATCCCATATTCCACCAACGAAATCCTTGATCATACATCATAAGCACAATACTTGTTGTTGCATTCATCGGACCGCCTTCGGTCATAACATACGGCTCGGCAAATAATTGAAAGTAGCCGATGATCGTTATCATTACAACAAAGACTGATGTTGGTGCCAACATTGGAACCGTAATATCCATAAATTGTCTCCATCCACCCGCACCGTCCATATGCGATGCTTCATATAATTCTTCGGGAATATTTTGCAGACCGGCGATAAAGATGAGCATGTTGTAACCAAAACCTTTCCATACAGCCATTAAGATAATCGCAGGCATGGCAAGATCGGGATTGCCGAGCCAGTCGATCGGAGCGATGCCAAATAAATTTCCGAGCGCATAATTTAATAAACCGTGTGCAGGATGAAAGAGATAACGCCACACAATAGCAACCGCGACAAGACTTGTGACAACCGGAAGGAAATACACTGTTCGATAAAATGGTTTGAACTTTGCTAATTTTGAATTGACCATCAAGGCCGCACTGAGGGAAACAAACACCGAAAGGGGCGCACCGACAATAACAAAATAAAAAGTATTTTTCATCGCAGTCCAGAACAACGGCGTTTCAAATATTCGAATATAATTTTTGAATCCCATAAAGCGGACAGTATTCAAATTGCCAAGCGCGTAGATATCGAAATCGGTAAAACTCATAATGAGCGCGCTCAGCACCGGAACAACAAAGAAAATTGCAATAGCTGCCATTGCCGGGGAAAGAAATAACCACGCAGCTGCTGTGCGGGAAGTTGTAGTCATTATCTACCTATCGTTCTAACCAGAATTGTCATTTTTTTGAATCACTTATCCCCCTCTTTGAGGGGGTATGGGGGAGGATGCATTTTTTTTGTTCGGCAGTATCAACCGCAAGTAAAATTTGTTGCCGAACACTTTCAATATTCTTTAATACTTCATCATCCGTAAATCTAATTACGGTAAAACCTGCATCTTCAAGTTCCTGTTGTTTTTTTTATCTTTTTTTATCGTTTCTTCAAATTGGTGTGTAATTCCATCAACTTCAATCACAAGAAACAATTCCTTACACATAAAGTCTGCGATAAATCTCAACACGGGACGCTGTCGGCGAAATCCATACCCTTTCATCATTCCTGCACGAAGGACAAATTTCCATAAGCATGCTTCTGCTTTGGTCATTGCATTTCGATTAGCACGTGCAAATGGTTGAAGCTGCTTGTTATAACCGTAGTGATTTTCTTTGTCTGCTTTTTCTTGTTTCAAGTCACCCTCCCCCTTTATCCCCCTCTAGGAGGGGGATAGCAAGACTGAACCTTAAAGGTGTAGACTTAAAAATTTATTATTATCAATTGTCTTTTTGTTGTTCAACCAGCCATCGCCGTTTTTCCAGCATTTGATCGACTTCTTCGTCAAATTTTTTCAACGCTTCATCAACGGTCATTGTTTGTGTCGCAATATATTCCACATAAATTTGCAATCGGATAACAATCTGCTCCCATTCGGCAACTTGCGGCAATGGTTCAACTCGTTCCAATTGTGTATGAAATGCTTGAATGTATTTGTTGTTCGCCAACGATGAATCGGTCCAAGCAGATTTTCTCGGAGGAAGATTTCCTGTAATTTTATAAAATGAGATTGTTTGTTCGCGTGACGAAAGGAATTCGATGAACTTCCACGCCGCTTCTTTATTACGGCTTGTTCGAGAGATCACTAAACTTGTACCAAGCGGCAGTGAATTTCCGGGATAGGTTGAATCCATAGACGGAAGCGGAGCAGTCATCCATTCCTTCTGTAGTTCAGGTGAGATTCTCCGAGAAAACTCACCAATATTCCATGGACCGGTAATATACATTGTGATCAATCCATCAGAGAATGAATTATACAAATTGGTGATAAGCTGCATTCCCGATGGAGAATATTTTTTCTCGTAAAACCTTCCTAGAAGCTCATACGCTTTTCTAAATTCGGGTCCGCTGAAATTTCCCCTCGTCATATTATCTTTCAAAAAATGTCCGCCGGTTTGCATACCCAATGCAATCACCGGAACCCATTCACCGGTCGGCAGGAAAAACGGATAGCGTGTAATTCCTTTTTCTTTTGCCTGCCGCTGTATCATATCGCAGACGTTTATGACTTCGTTCCAAGTTTTTGGGGGTTCCTTGAAACCCGCTTCACGCAATATATCTTTTCGATAATACACCACCCTTGTATCGACATACCATGGAATTCCGTATAACACAGAATCGATGATATTTGTTTTTAATACACCTTCAAAATAATCGGAAAGTTGAACAGTCGATGATGTTTTTACGAATGGCTCTAACGGCTCTAAGGAATTGAGAACAGTAAACTCCGGTATCCACGTATTCCCCATTTGAAAAACATCGGGCAATGAACCGCCTGCAAACGCAGTAAGCATTTTTTCATGAGCGGCAGTCCACGGAATTTGTTGGGCAACAACTCGGATATTCGGATTTTTTTTCTCGAACTCCGGTATCATTTGCATTACCATCTCCCCTTCGTTTCCCATTGCCCAAAATTTGATCGTCGTAATCTGATTAGATGATCGAGTACAACTTATCCCAACAATGAGAATGAAGGAAAACAGTATGGATTGAATGATTCTCATTTTCAATTATCGTTTTATGGAACACGGATCATGCGGAGTATACTGATGTATGCTGGACTGTAGATCCGCGAAGATCCGTTTCATTCTAGGCATCCGTGTTCTATTCAATTACTTCAAAACTCGCTTCCATACAATCAACAGAATTCCCGCCGATGTATAGAGTAAATGTACCCGGTTCCACCACTTTCTTCATCGAGAGATTATAGAACGATAAATCGTCTGGACGAATCGTAAATTGTACCGTTTTCTTCTCACCGGGATTCAAACTGATTTTGTTGAATCCTTTCAATTCCTTCACCGATCGTGTTACGGAAGCAACATCATCGCGAAGATATAATTGAACTACTTCCTCCCCGCTCCTCTTTCCGATATTCTGCACATCTACAGAAACAGTGATACTCTGCGTTGATTTTATTGTTGATGCTGAAAGTGTTAGATTCTCGTATCCAAATGTGGTATACGAAAGCCCAAATCCGAATGGAAACAACGGAGTATTCGGTGCATCCAAATAGCGCGACGTATATTTGTCAGCAGGAACAAAAGGGCGTCCCGTTGATTTGTGATTATAATAGATAGGTATCTGTCCGGTGTTTCTCGGGAAGGTGACCGGTAGTTTTCCACTCGGATTGTAATCGCCAAACAGCACATCGGCGAGTGCATTCCCTGTTTCTACACCAAGGTGCCACGATTCGACAATCGCAGAAATATTTTCCGACTCCCATTCCAGTGTTAATGGACGGCCATTCATAACGACAAGAATCACCGGTTTGCCCGTTGCAGTCAACGCTTTCAACAGTTCCTTTTGTCGTCCCGGTAAATCAAGTATTGTTCTGCTGGCGGCTTCGCCGCTCAAGCCTTGTGACTCCCCCATTACAGCTATAACAACATCTGCCCGGTTTGCGGCTTTTACCGCTTGTTCAATTCTTGCACCGGAATCCGATTCGATCTCGCAACCTTTATCGTAGATGATCTTCGTCCCCGGTGATGTTTTAGATATTATTCCATCAATCACGGATACGACAAGCTCCGGTTTTTGCGCCCACGCCCAAGTACCGACAAGTTCCCTGCGGTTTTCATTCCCCGCCAGCGGACCAATCAATGCTATCGACCGCACATTTTTGGATAACGGAAGAAGCTCCCGTTCATTTTTTAATACTACGATCGATTGTTTCGCCATCTGCCTCGCAACGTCACGATGTTCTTTTTTCATCAATAATTCTTTTTCTTTTCCTGGCTTGGAATTGCGGTACGGATCGTCAAATAGCCCATAGACAAATTTTACACGCAAAACGCGCCGAACCGCTTCATTGACAATTTCTTCGGATAATTTCCCCGATCGCACAGCCGACGTCAGTTTATCGACATAAATTCTGCTCACCATATCTATGTCCACTCCAGACGTTACTCCAATTATACCTGCTTCCGTACTATCCTTTGCAATCCGGTGATGTATCAATTCCATAATTGCAGTATAGTCACTGACCACTACTCCGGTGAAGCCCCATTCTTTTCGCAGCACATCCGTCAACAGCCACGAACTGCCTGAACTCGGCACGCCGCCGATATCATTGAACGCACTCATTACCGTCCACGCACCAGCATCGATTGCCGCTTGATACGGCGGCAAATATATTTCCCGTACTGTTCGTTCGGACAGATCTACCGAATTGTAGTCGCGGCCCGCTTCTGCTGCGCCATACGCTGCAAAATGTTTTACGCAAGCCAACAACGAACCATACTTCAACAGATCGTCCCCTTGAAATCCCTTAACTCTTGCTGCTGCCATCACCGAACCGAGATACGGATCTTCTCCGGAACCTTCTGCAATTCTTCCCCATCGTGGATCGCGAGCAATGTCCACCATCGGCGCGTATGTCCAGTGTACACCGATTGCCGATCCTTCAATCGCTGCGATACGGGCGGATTGTTGCACTAGTTCCGGATTCCATGAACTTGCTTCTGCCAGCGGAATGGGTGTAATCGTGCTGTATCCATGAATAATATCGTAACCAAAAAGGAGGGGAATTTTCATTCGGGTTTGTTCCATAGCAATCCGTTGAATCCGACCCGTCTCAATTGCTCCTGTAATACCGAGAAATGAACCGATCTTACCTGCTTTCAACATTGCCGTTTGTTCCAGATTTAACCGCTCGGTTTTAGTATCGTACCATGTCCCGCCGATTTGGTTCAACTGTCCGAGTTTCTCTTCGAGAGTCATTAACCGGATGATTGAATCAATTTTAGACTCTATCTGTGAAGATAACAACCGTGTAGGAATTTGGGCAAAAAGCAGTGAGTTGAAGAGAAAAAATAAAAAAAGGATTTTTACAGATTTCATTGTCATTGTTCAGTTCTTTAAATTCAAAATGTATTAACTGCTTAGTGATGGTAACTATCAATATACTATCGTCGTCATTCTGAACGAGTTCTGTTGTTGTAGAGCAGAACGAAGTGAAGAATCCGATGCGAAGAGTAACACATTCGATGATGTGTACTACAGATTCTTCGCTGCCTACCCAACTGTGTCGGTCAGGCGGGCGCTCAGAATGGGACCAATATTTTTTGCCTAATAAAATTTACGCTGAGTAGATACAAAATAGATTTATATTTTGTTATTCTAGAAATAATTTTCGTCAGACTGCATCACAATATTCAAGCATATTCATCAATAATTGCCTGGCAACCGGATCTTTTCTTCGTGCGAAGAGAGATTTCCCAGTTTCTGATTCATTAAGTCTTCCCCGAAGTTGCAGGCGAAAAAGTAATACCTTGCCGCTTCCATACTCAATCTCAGAAGCAGCAACGACGTTCAAGTCAATACCGCAACTCGCGAGCCTCTGCGATGGAAGGGAAAAATCGACATCGTATTGCGAAACTATTTCACCGCCTATTGCCCCGTTAAACAGCTTTAAATGTTTTCCGCCAAGCTTCTTCCAGAGCGGATGGTTCTGATCTTCGGTAAATACATACGAATCATAGCCACCTTTATCAACATCGGTTCGATGTGTGATCTTCAGATCGAGCCCTTCCGCAATATGTTGCACAACACTGCCCACCACACGGAATTCCGGTTCAATCAACACCATCTGGCCGCCGTTTTTCAGGAACGTAGTGATCTCATTTCTCCGCGATGCATACACAGAATTTCCAATAACATTTCCATGCACGATCACCATTGTCGATTGTTCAAAACGAGTTGATGTAAATTCTTCTATCGAAATTCCGATACCGGACAGATATGAAAAAATTTCACCGGAAGGGTCAAAAAGCACCACTCGTTTCTGAAGCTGAGGAACTGCCGGTTCGTACAATGCCAATGTTGGCTTCATACTTACTGCCACTACCGTATCGTTCTCCTGCAATTCTGCAACAACCCGCCAATCATCTAATGCATTGGGTAAGATAAACTGCACTTCAATAACGATATCGCTGACCGGCGGCACATCAACTGGTATCATCTGAATGCTCATCCACTGATTGTCCGATGTTAACACACCGAACTTCACTTTTCCGTTTTTTACACCATGTGAGTCGTTAAAGACAAAGATCCGGACAGAATATTGTTGCTTTACCATAAAGTGTCTGTCCCACAATTCGATGCTGACACCAAACGGAGCAAAAGCGTTTTTGATTGTTTTTAAGAGCGGTTTTGGCTGTAAATCTTTAATGTCTTCCAGAAACCAATGTGCCGTTGGTCCGTCGTTGTTGCTGATATACACAAACGGCTGTATCGCTTTCACGCGCATACGTCTGAACAGTTCGATCAATTCCTGGACGAGAAACGACTGATGTGCGATGATGTCCTCTTGTGTGTACGAACGACCCATCCACCGCTGCACAATCATTTTCGTCAACACTGTCGGTTCCCATTTGTCGTTGAACCACCACCAGAGAAACTCGTTGACCATGGAAGGAACCGGAAGCTGTTCAATCGCTTTCAACGACCGCGTAAATCCGAACGTCCGATGATTCATCACCATACCGAGTGAATAGATGTATGGGTGTTCTTCAAGAAAATCGACTGATTCCCACGGACGGGTTGGATCGAGTGCTTTCATTTCCGGAACAATCTCATTCTGCACTGTTTCATCAGTTGATTCGTTGATCGGATCCCAAATAACAATACTCGGGTGATTCCAATTATCCTGCAGCCATTCGGTAAACTCTTTACGAATTTGCGTGTCGGTGCCGGTGACATTCCAAAACTGCCATTCATTTTGTATCAGCATGCCGTTCTCATCGGCAATATCATACCAGCGGTTATACAACTGCCCAAGATGATTCCGGAAAAAATTGAAATGATGGGCTTTCGGAATATCAATCAGCGCTTTCGTGATCCACGATCTGTTCCACGGCAGCAATTTTCGCTGCCCATCCGATAAAAATCGGTGAAATGCAATATTGCTCCCCCGAAGCAGAATGCGATGTCCATTCAGGAAAAAGTCGGGACCGACGATTTTAAATTCACGCATACCGAAAGTTGTGCGCATCGCATCCAGTTCAGTCTTGTTGTCAAAAATGCTCAATTCCACTTCGTACAGGAACGGATGTTCCGGCGACCATAACTGTGCATCATCAATCGGAATTTGAAAAGTTACCTGCGCTGTTGCATGCGCATCACAAGTAATGTGAATATCCTGGATTGGTGTAACAGCTTCGTCGGAATTTTTTTCAAATACACCGGCAGAAATTCTCAGCGATTTCTGCAGTTGCCCTAGATGTTGAATCCATACACGCACTTCCGCAGTGAACGTATCAATATGCGGAATCACCTGTACTAATTTTACACGGGCTTCGCCGACACTGGTGAGCGAAACATCTCCCCAGATACCGGGAGTGTAGATCTCTTTTTCCTGATCGCGTCCCACGGCGCTTTCCGGCGGAAGGGTGGATCTAGCGCCGACACGAACAACCAGTTCATTGGTACCGTCGCGTTTCAGGAACTCATTCAAATGATATTCATGGGACGTATAGCAACTGATCGATCCGCCAAGATGCACACCGTTCAACCAGACTTCTGTACCGAACATGCTCTGTTCGATTTTGAGAAATACATTCACCGACTCCGGCACATTTCCAAGCGAGAATGATTTCCGGTACCAATGATAGTCAAAGGATTGCCAATCATACGGCGGTAAAGCCGTATCCACAACCGATGGAACTGAAATATAGGAATGAAATGGTTGATGATCGTCTGCAGAACCGCCCGCAATTTCCCATTGACCATTGAGGCTCGTTTCGTTATGCGACTTATTTGGATCCATCAATAATTGAAATGACATCTCGTAAATATTAACGGCAGATGATACCAAGTTTTTGCAGCACTTCCGGGCCTGCTGCAGTATTTGTTATTGATGAAGGAATAAGAATAAATTCCCCTCCGGTTTTTGTATTCACTACTCTTGCCAAGCAAGGATAACGTTCGCCTTGATCCGGCGATAATAGATTGCGATTTGTTTCGGTAAATGCAAGCGGTTGGAAAAACCATGGTTTACTGATTGCAAAATCGGTAAATGCTTCATGGACATCCGTTGCCAACGAAGAAAGGCCGGAAAGAAGGTCGGTAAATTTTACACCCCGGCCATCAATTTTAAATCCGAATACACCGCGAGATGTTTCCCAAGAATTAAAAAAATCCCCCTTCCCCCATGAAATAACGCCAAACCTTGTCGGTTGTTCAACGGTCATATTGTTGAAGGGATTTATGGACCGCCACGCAAGCTGGTCCGTTTCTATTCCCATCGATGTAGTATCGGCAAAAAGTCCTCCACCCCCGCCGCCGTCAAACACCTGAACGGCAATCACATTATCTCCCCCAAAATTCAGAGCCGCATAACCATCATCGCCCGGTTTTATAAAGTACCGACGGATCGTTTGCCATCCGCCCTGGGTTCCAATAAGCTTTCCATTCACGAACGTCCAATCTTCATCGTCTACCCTTCCGAGATTCAAGGTCACGATCTTGCCGCGTGCTTCCGCAGGAAGCATAAAATGTGTTCTGTACCAGCCCCATCCATCATAGAGTGAACCAAGATGTTCTTCCCATGCCTGCGGTACTGTAATTGTATTCCATCCTGTTTCCGATAGTTCTTTCGCATGCCATCCGTTGACCATGCCCCGTTCATTCTCCCGTTTTACAGTGGGAGAGGATTGAGACGATTGGAATTTCCAATCTGTGAAACCATAATTTTTAACACCGCCCCGGTATTCATACCAATCAATTACTCCTCCTGTCTCTCCCATCGTTCCTCTTTCATGCATTGTTGCCCCGTAAAATACAATGGCACCTCCCCGATCAAGAAAGCGCGCAAGTACCGGTTGAATGTCTATCCCCTTTTGAGTTTTTCTTGGCAAAGAGTTTCCTGCAATAATCAGCGCATCGATTTTTGCTGTATCGAGCGACAGCAGGGCTTCTGTTGATATTCGGCGGGCAGGAAGTCCGGCAAAGGTAGTTGTTGGAATTCCTTCATCACCATAGAGTGCCGCCGTTCGCGATCGAAGCGCGGGAGCTTCAAGTGGCGTTGGTGCTGACCAATCGGTTATCTCAGGATAGCTTTTCTTTGTAACGGCTGCTCGCTGAGCTCCTTCAATTGTTGCTAGTGTAGGCGCTTCAATAATCTTTACCCGCGGATCAGTCACCAGAATTTTTAATTTTCCATCCAGTTGAGTAAGCGCAATTTCTCCTTCCGGAAGTGGGACAGTGGCACTCCAAGTGCTCCAATGTTTCGGAACATTTGGAGTGACACGGATGCGCTTGCAGCCAGGTTCAAGAATTTCAATACCAAGAAGTCCTTCAAAAATTGCATCCTGATACGATCCTGCAGCAGATAAAAATGCATTTCCGCCTTCTGAAATGCCTTCGGGGCTGACCAATTCTTCCATCAATCCGGGATAATGTTCATCGTCTAATGTTTTTGAACAGCGTTCAAGGAGAAAAACTCCCCCATCAGCATCACCATGAAGGAATCTTGCTTTTGCTTCAACGGCATTCCACCACGGCCATACTTTATAGTTATGGTCAATATTCAGTCCCACATGGGTCATGGGAGGATAAATGGTTGTCGATCCGGCGGCGCGCCAATTATTGCTACGAACTGAATTGAGTATGCGAGATATGCGATCCGCAGGAGCAACACCGCATAAGATTGCCAGTGCGTTTTCCGCGGATGAAGAACG